>JAUYQT010000168.1 GCA_030697085.1 Azonexus sp.
GGGCTGGCCTTCTTGATTTCAGCAATGATTGCGGGTTGACCGCAGGCGAGCTTGTGGCGAATGGCGGCAATGAAGTCACGCGGGGCGGGTTGGGCGGCGGCTTCGGCTTCGACGACGGACAAGGGCTTGACGGCAAGCGCAGCAGCAATTTCCTGGCGCTTGGTGGCGATGATTTTATTGAGGATGTCGCTCATGTTTGGTAGTGGTAGCGGCACTGGGCGACGAGGATGCTGCCATCCTCAATGGCATAGACGAGGCGGTGCTGTTCGTCTATGCGGCGTGACCAGAAGCCTGAAAGGTTATGTCGCAAAGGCTCGGGCTTGCCGAGACCGTCGAAGGGGCTGCACTGAATATCTTTGAGAAGCGCATTGATGCGTTTGACGACGGTCTTATCTGCCTGTTGCCAGAAAAGATAGTCATCCCAAGCCTGATCCGAGAACTTAATCGGCATCAGACGCCAAGGCTCTGGTTTTGCCATGACCAGAGCGTAACTGCTCGACCGACTCAATCAGGCGCTGGGCATTGGCCGGACTACGCAACAGGTAGGCGGTTTCCTCCAGAGCGTTATAGTCATCCAGAGACATCATGACGACCGGTTTGCCCTGCTGGCGGGTGATCAGCAAAGGGGCATGGTCGTCATTCACCCGATCCATAATGTCGGCAAAATGCTGGCGGGTGTAACTGTAGGTCATGGCGTCCATAACAAACTCCTTTTGTACAAATATTCGTACAATAATATTTTGTCGTCAAGGAGAGATCAGGCCAATTGACGGCTAGTGGCAACAAACTGCTCAAGTCTGGCACGCGCCGCACCCGACGCAATCATCTCGAAGGCTTTGTCGACACCATCGGCCAGGGTTTCGGCCAGGCCGCAAACGTAGATGCTGGCGCCGGCGTTGAGGGCGACGATGTCGCGGGCGGCCCCCGGTTTGTTCTCCAGCGCGCCGAGCAGCATGGTTTTGGACTCCTCGACATTGGCGACCTGCAGCACTTTCGGGTCATGCACCGGCAGGTTGAATTGCTCCGGGTGAATTTCGTATTCACTGACCCGGCCATCTCTGAGTTCGCCGACCAAGGTTTGACCGGAGATGGAGATTTCATCGAGACCTTCACGACCGAAAACGGTCAGCGCCCGTGTACTGCCCAGGCGCTGCAGAACGCGCACCTGAATGCCGACCAGATCGGGATGGAAGACACCCATCACTTGCTGCGGCGCATTGGCCGGGTTGGTGAGCGGGCCGAGAATATTGAAAATGGTGCGCACACCAAGCTCGCGGCGAACCGGAGCGGCGTGCTTCATGGCGCTGTGGTGATTCGGCGCAAACATGAAGCCGATGCCGGTTTCGGCAATCGACTGGGCCACTTGCGCCGGATTGAGATTGATGTTGGCGCCAAGCGCTTCGAGCACATCGGCGCTGCCGGACTTCGACGACACGCTGCGGTTGCCGTGCTTGGCGACCCGGGCGCCGGCGGCGGCGACCACGAACATGGCGGCGGTGGAGATGTTGAAGGTATGGGCGCCGTCACCCCCGGTGCCGCAGGTGTCAACCAGGCGACGGGTATCGGCGATTTCAACCTTGCTGGACAATTCGCGCATGACGCTGGCCGCGGCAGCAATTTCACCGATGCTTTCTTTCTTGACGCGCAACCCTGTGATGATGGCGGCGATCATCACGGGCGAGACTTCACCGCCCATGATTTGCTGCATCAATGAAACCATTTCATCGTGGAAAATTTCGCGATGTTCGATTACGCGCTGCAAGGCGGCTTGTGGGGTCATTTTTTGAATTCGTCGAGAAAGTTTTGGAGCAGGTCGTGACCACGTTCGGTCAATATGGATTCAGGATGAAATTGCACACCTTCGACAGCCAGCGTTTTGTGACGCACGCCCATGATTTCGCCGTCATCCGTCCAAGCGGTTATATCGAGGCAATCCGGCAGGCTTTCGCGCTCGATGGCGAGCGAGTGGTAACGCGTGCAGGTGAGCGGATTGGGCAGGTTCTTAAAAATCCCTGCATTTTTATGGTTGACCGCAGAAACCTTGCCATGCATCAGTTTTTTGGCATGCACAATCTTGCCGCCAAAGGCTTCGCCAATCGACTGATGACCGAGACAGACCCCAAGTAGCGGAATTTTGCCGGAGAACTCGCGAATAGCGGCGAGCGAAATACCCGCCTGCGCCGGCGCGCATGGGCCGGGGGAAATCACCAGATAATCCGGATTAAGGCGCGCCACATCGGCAACGGTGATGGCGTCGTTACGAAACACCTGCACCTCCTGACCAAGCTCGCCAAAATACTGGACCAGGTTGTAGGTAAAACTGTCGTAATTGTCGATCATTAGCAGCATATTAGCGATAACCCATTGATTCAATTGAAACAAAAAGCCAGTGCAATGTAATATTACTCACTATGTTACTCACAATCTCAAATGCTGGTTCACGGTTAATTGCCATTAGGGCGCTAGTTTAATCGGGTTTGGCTGAAATCGTAGCGCGGGGGGAGCATTGGCGGATTGTGACGATGCTCATTTTGGCAACCACTAGGCAATTATCTTTGAGAGACAACCTAAAACCCACAGCACCCAGCGCCTATTTATCGGGCATCAATGCGCTCGTTATTAGGCAATCTTGACGCAATCCGGCGCGACACCAACAGTAGCGCGGAAGGGAGCGGTCAAATCGCGTCCTTCACCTTGTGCGTTTTAATACATTGTTTGACCAGCAAATCATGTTGAACCTTAGAGATGTCACCACAACTGAGCAGGTAATCGACACAATGCAAATGCTTCTGCCGTTTTACGCGGCAAGTAAAAGCCAGTCCGCGATTTCGTAAATGATTGACGCCCGTTTAGCGCAAGCACAAGGGGGTCGCCGTCCCGTTTTTCATCAGGCCGCTTAAAGAGCACGGTCGCCACTGGCAGCGAAAAAATTAATGAGATATCCCAAGCCCCTCTGATAATCGGTTGATTTTCCAGGGGCTTATTTCTGACAAATAGAAGTCGCCGACGAAATCGGCAGCTAGCCGCAGCCCTATTGACAGCAACTAAATACGGTACTAAATTCAGAACCATCCACCCATGGGAGACAACATGCAGTCCATTGCCAACATCAAGTCCATTTCATACCTGAAGAGTCATGCGGCCCAGATTTCCGAAGACCTGGAAAGGAACGGGAATCCGTTTGTTATTACCCAAAATGGTGAAGCCAGTATGGTGATAGAAGGCGTCAAGCAGTTTCAGGAAAAGGAATCGCTCATTGCGGCTTTAAAAATCATTGCCTTAGGCGAGAAAGACCGCATACAAGGGAAAGGAATTTCCGCTGCGGAATCACGGGCGCAACTGCTGGCTACTCGCCAAAGCCGCAAATAATGGCGGTCATCGTTCTTCCCGATGCCCAAGCGTGTAAAACAGCGTGCAAAACTTTCCAGATTTCCGGGGTGATCAGCGTCCAATAGTTGCCACTCCGGGTTGTGTAACCTACCGGCGTTTTTGCCGGGGAAT
>JAUYQT010000290.1 GCA_030697085.1 Azonexus sp.
CGCCCACGACTACAAGGTGGCCAAAGCGGCGGCGACGGCGCTGTGCGGTGGCGACATCGAAACCGGCAGTTTGGTCGATGAGGAATGGCTGCTGACGGTTGAGCGTCGCCAATTCGTCGAACTGCTGAAAACCCCCGAAACCCAGGCCCGGATCAAGCACACGCTGGAAACCGGCAAACCGTTGAGAAACTAGTCGGTAGTTATTAGTCGCTAGTCGTTAGCTGCCGCAGATGCGCTAGCGACTCAAAAATACTAGTAACTAGCAACTAAAAAGGAATTTCAAATGAGCAAACAAGTACAAGACGCCTACATCGTCGCCGCCACGCGTTTGCCGGTGGCGAAGAAGAACGGCATGTTCAGGAATGTGCGGCCGGACGATATGCTGGCCCACGTGATCAAATCGGTCGTCGCCCAGGTACCGGGCATCGATCCGGCGCTGATCGGCGATGTGATTATTGGCTGCGCCATGCCGGAAGCCGAGCAGGGCATGAACGTCGCCCGTATCGGGCTGCTGCTGGCCGGGCTGCCGATTACCGTGCCGGGTATCACGATTAACCGTTTCTGCTCCTCCGGGGTGCAGGCGGTGGCCGATGCTGCCAACCAGATTCGCCTCGGCTTGGCCGATGTGATGATTGCCGGCGGTACCGAGTCGATGAGCGTGATGCCGCAGATGATGGGCAACAAGATGTCGATGAACCCGGCGATTTTTGCCAAGGAAGAAAACCTCGGCATCGCCTTCGGTATGGGGCTGACGGCCGAGAAGGTGGCAAACCAGTGGAAGGTGAGCCGCGAGATGCAGGATGCTTTCGCAGTCGAATCGCACCGCCGGGCTTGCGCGGCGATTGCTGCCGGCCATTTCAAGGCAGAGATTTCGCCTTACTCCGTGCGTGAGCAATTGCCGGATCTGGCGACGGGCGAGATCAGTATTCGTGAGCGCATGGTCGATACCGATGAAGGTCCGCGCCCGGATTCGGCGCTCGACAAGCTGGCCAAGTTGAAGCCGGTGTTCCATGTCCGTGGTTCGGTGACGGCCGGCAATTCTTCGCAGATGTCTGACGGTGCCGGCGCGGTGATGCTGGTTTCGGAAAGAATTTTGCGCGAACACAACCTGACGCCGCTGGCCCGCTTTGCCGGCTACGCGGTGGGCGGCGTGGCGCCGGAAATCATGGGTATCGGGCCGGTGGCGGCGATTCCCAAGGTGCTGCAGCAAGTTGGCATCAAGCAGGATGACCTCGACTGGATCGAACTCAACGAAGCCTTTGCTGCGCAGTCGATTGCCGTGATGCAGGAACTCGGCATCAACCCGGCCAAGGTCAATCCGTTGGGTGGCGCCATTGCGCTCGGCCACCCGCTCGGCGCGACCGGCGCCATTCGCATTGCCACCGTGACGCATGGCTTGCAGCGCACCGGCGGCAGGTATGGCATGGTGACGATGTGCATCGGCACCGGGATGGGCGCCGCCGGGATCATCGAGCGGATTTGACAATGCGTCGACATCTGGAAACCGGTTTGGCCACCCTGGAAATCAGCTCTTTTTTGCGGTTGACCGCAGTGCCAGCCTTGGTTTCCATGGTCGCAGCAATCCGGGCAAAACGACCCGGCGGCCCGGCAAGGCTGCCGGCAACGCTCGCGACTAGCGACTCCCGACTCGTGACTTGCTCATGAAACCCGCCTGGCTATCCAAAGTGCCTCCCGCCTGGCGGGCGCGCATGGTGCGGATGGGGTTCAACCTCCATCCCGCTTTTCGCGGCACCGGTGGGCGCGTTGTTCATGTCGCCG
>JAUYQT010000292.1 GCA_030697085.1 Azonexus sp.
TGTTTTCGTGCTTTGCTGGCGATTGCTGCTATTGGCCGCGGCATTGATTTCCGGGAAGAAAGCGGCGCCGGCCTCGCGGGCAACGGCCGAGGCTTGTTCAACCCGCGCAACGGCAAGGCGAATGTCAGCATTTTTGTCCAATGCCTGTTCGACCAGAGCATTCAGAATTGGGTCCTGAAACAGCGTCCACCAGGCGGCTTCAGTTTGCGACTGGCTCGCTGTCGGCAGCGCTTCGGCATAGCTTGTCGGCAGGCTGGCGGTCGGGCGGAAGTAATCCGGGCCAATGGCGCAGCCACTGAGCATCAGTGCGGCAACCATGCTGGCTACGACTGGCCGCGCGACCATCGAGGCAAACGCTGGCCCTGCTGCGGTCAACGCTGAAACAAGACGAATTTTTTGCAGGCTGGGTTTCATGTCGTTCATCTTAATGTTCCTCGGTGTGGGCGCTCGGCACATGACCTGCTGGTAGTTGTTGCTTGCCGCGTTCCAGCCACATAAAGAAGAGGGGGATAAAAATAGTGGCGATGAAGGTAGCGGCGATCATCCCGGCGAAGACGCCGGTACCCATTGACTGACGGGCCGCCGCGCCGGCGCCGCTGGCTTTGACCAGCGGGAAGACGCCAAGCACGAAGGCAAGCGAGGTCATGATGATCGGGCGCAGGCGCAGACGTGCAGCTTCAAGCGCGGCATCGACCACGTTCATTCCTTCGGCGTATTTCTGCGAGGCGAATTCGACAATCAGAATAGCGTTCTTCGCCGCTAGCCCGATGAGCACGACCAGGCCAATCTGGAAGTAGATGTCGTTTGGCATGCCGCGCAGCCAGATGGCGAATGTCGCACCGAGCAAGGCAAAAGGGACGGCCATGATCACCGCCAGTGGCAGCGACCATTTTTCATACTGGGCGGCGAGGATCAGGAAGACCATGACGATGGCGAAACCGAAAGCCTGCAGGGAAGAGCCGGAGGCACTTTTTTCCTGGAAAGCCTGGCCCGTCCAGGCGATTTCGTAACCTTTGGGCAGATTCGCCGCCGCTACTTCTTCGACGATCCTGATCGCATCGCCGGAGCTGACACCCGGCTTGCTGTCGCCCATGACTTTGGCCGCGATGAAGCCGTTGAAGCGCTCGACCTGTTCCGGGCCGACGACGCTTTTGACCTTGCTGATCGCCGACAGTGGAATCATCGCCTTGGTCGTTGCGCTGCGAACATAAACCTTGCCGAGATCATCCCGCGTCATCCGATACTTCGACTCCGCCTGCAATTGCACGCGATAAACCCGGCCGGCCTTGTTGAAGTCATTGACATACAAAGCGCCCATCGTGCTTTGCAGGGTTTCATAAACACTGGACAGCGGAATGCCGAGCGCGATCACTTTAGGTTCATCAACCTCAACGAACAGCTGCGGCACGGTGGGACGGAAGAAGGTGCTGACGCGGGTGAACTCCGGATGTTTTTGCAATTCCGCGATAAAAGTTT
>JAUYQT010000495.1 GCA_030697085.1 Azonexus sp.
CGGGGCAGTGGAACCAATCCGCCGATCAGCAGGTGGATCCTATATGCCGATCACAGACTGGCTCCATTACGCCGATCATGACCTGGATCCTATATGCCGATCACCAAGTGGATCCTTTGGGCCGATCACTGACACTCAGGCACAGCGCGCAGCAACTGCGACCACAAGGCAATTGTCGAAATACTCAGTTTGCTGAGGCGATTGAAACTGCCGAAAGTCAAATAACCGGCACTGAGCGCGGGCAAATCGTTGATCGGCAGCGCCGATTCGTACGGCAGGAAGGGCACCGAGACCGGCAAATACACCGGCTTTTCAGTAAATTGATCGTCAAACTGGCCCGGTGGCAGAAAGTAGCGGTCAGCAAAATAGTAATCCATCGCCTGCAGACCCGTTGTCCCCGGATAGCCCATCCAACTCGCCTGCACAGGCGCTGGCTTGCGGGCAAAGGCAAGTAATCGATTCTTTCCGGTATGTCCTGAAAGGTCAATCAGGATGTCGATTTTGTCTTCCAAAATCTTTTCTGCCAAGTCGGCTTCCGGAAGAAAGGCAATGGCATGCCACTGCTTGACGTGCGCACGCAAGCGCCGGGTCACATCATCTTCAATCGTGTCGTTGTAATAGGCATGCAACGAGACCTTCGGGCAATCCGCCAAGCAGGCCCAGATCGGCTCGATAAAATTGGCGACCGCATGATTGTATAAGTCGGCCGAAATAAAGCCAATTTGCAAGCAGCGTTCCGGATCTCGCGTATTCGTATGCTGCGGCCACGAATCTCGCAATGGCGCTTCGAACTGCTCGCCATAGCGGCAGTGTTCGGCAAACAGAGCAGCAGCATCCACCATTGCACTATGGCTCTGCATAAACAACAAGCCAGAATGTGCGTTTGCATTACCTGGCTTGGCTTCAATAGCCTTCCGACAGTAGCGAATAGCAAGGTCCGTTTCACCAAGGCCGGATTCGGCGACACCTAAATGCGCATAGGCTTCGTCGCACTCTGGATTGATCGCCAACACTGCCTGAAAGCAGTTTTTAGCCTTTTTAAATTGGCCCAATCGGGACAAAGCAACACCCAAGTTAAGGTGAGCATCGAGATAATTCGGCCGATACGCCACAGCCTTTCGCAATTGAGTTTCTGCCTCACTCAGTCGCTGCTGTGCTATCAACACGCTCCCAAGACAGTAACAGGCTTCTGCAAACTCTGGCCGAACTCTCAGCGCCTGAACATAAGCCTCCTCGGCCTCAACAAAGCGCCGTTGCTCACAAAGAGTAGTACCAAGATTGTTATAAGCGTCAGCACAATCTGCATTCAAAGCTATAGCTTTGCGAAAACACGCCTCTGCTTCGGCCTGATGTCCTTGCGATTTAAGTGCCACACCCAGATTGCTATGGGCTTGGGCAAAACGTGGATTGATCGCCAGCGCTCGAC
>JAUYQT010000558.1 GCA_030697085.1 Azonexus sp.
TTGTTAAGTCGTGGGCAGCAACGTATTTCAAGCATCGATGTTTCCGGGGCTGTGATTCCGGCTAATCATATTGTCGCTTTGCCATTTTTTTCCTTGCGTAAGGACTCAGTGGGAGGTGAGATGATAATTGGCGAAATCAGGCTTGCGCAGAGCCAGGTGACGGTTCGTGACTTGGCGCTACGGGATATCTCTGGCGTTATCCGTTTCAAGTCGGATGGCTCTATTGAAAATGCCTCATTTCAGGCAGTTGACCGTAGCATTCGCTTTACTGCAATGCCAACTGGTCAGGGACTCACTTTGAATTTTGAGGGTTTGGGTTGGCGGCCCTTTGGTGCAGTGAGTTCATTCGACTCCCTTCAGGCCAGTGGTTTGCTGCAAAAAGACAAACTGCTTATTCAGCATTTCGACACTATTTTCTTGGGAGGTGTATTCAAGGGAAGCTTGATATTTGATTGGCGCAATGGGTTGGTATTTGCCGGAGATACGACGCTGAGTCGTCTTGATTGCCGAAAGGTGAGTGCCACCTTCGCGCCGTCGTTAAAACTTGAGGGCGACCTTGCCGGTGCGTTGCATTTCAGTGCTGCTGGCGATAATTGGGAAAATGTTTGGCAAGGTATTGAAGCAACGCTGGATGCTGAAATTACCGGTGGCACCCTTTTTGGTGTCGACCTGGGTGAGGCGGCGCGGCGCGGTGCGGGTTCAGTGGTGCGCGCCGGTTCGACGAAATTTGAACGCTTACAGGCGATGCTGATGATTAATGCTCACCAGATCAGGGGGAGCGATATTCAGATGAGGGCAGGGCTGATGACCGCTAGCGGCGAATTTGTCGCCAGCCGCGAAGGTCAGATAGATGGCAGTGTGAAAGTGAATATTCAGACAACGGCGACGAGCATGTCGGTGCCCCTGGCGGTTTCTGGTGTATTACCCGACCTCGCGGTCAGTGGTCGAAAGTAAAAAGGGCGAGACCGTAGTCTCGCCCTTGGTATTGCCTAATTAGTGATCAGGCCTTGGTGACTGCAGCGATCGCCTTGGCGACGTAATCGACATTCTTGGTGTTCAGGGCGGCGAGGCAGATGCGGCCGGTCGACACGGCGTAAATGCCAAATTCGTCTTTCATGCGCTCCACCTGGCCAGCGTTCAGGCCGGTGTAGGAGAACATGCCGCGTTGTTGAACCACAAAGGAGAAATCCTGGGCAACGCCCTGAGCTTTGATGGCGTCGACCAGGCCGGTACGCATGGCGCGAATGCGATCGCGCATGCCGGCCAGTTCGGTTTCCCACATCTGGCGCAGTTCTGGCGAGGCAAGTACGGCCGCGACCAGTGCTCCACCGTGAATCGGCGGGTTGGAATAATTGGTACGGATGACGCGCTTGAGTTGCGACATGACGCGCCCGGACTCTTCCTTGCCGGCAGTGACGATGGATAGTGCGCCAACGCGCTCGCCATAGAGCGAAAAGCTCTTGGAGAAAGAGCTGGAAACGAAGAATTGCAGGCCGGAGGCAGAGAAGGCACGAACCGCGACAGCATCGGCATCAATCCCGTCGGCAAAGCCCTGGTAGGCCATGTCGAGGAAGGGAACCAGGCTACGGTCACGGCAGAGCTCGACGACTTCTTGCCATTGGGCATCGGAGAGGTCAGCACCCGTCGGATTGTGGCAGCAGGCATGCAGGATGATGATCGAGCCGGCAGCCAGACCATTCAGGCAGGCCTTCATGGCGGAAAAGTCTACGCCACGGGTGGCGGCGTCGTAGTACGGGTAATTTTCAACGACAAAGCCGGCGGATTCAAACAAGGCGCGGTGGTTTTCCCACGATGGGTCGCTAATATAAACTTTAGCATCGGGGTTGAGGCGCTTCAGGTAATCAGCGCCGATTTTCAAGGCGCCAGTGCCGCCCAGCGCCTGAGCGGTGATGATTTGGCCGTTGGCGATAAGCGCCGAATCGGTACCAAACAGCAGGTTCTGGACCGCTTGGTTGTAGGCTGGAGCACCTTCGATTGGTTGGTAACCACGCGGTAATGCTGCCTTTACGCGGGTTTCTTCGGCAATCTTGATGGCGCCGAGTAGCGGAATTTTGCCATTGTCGTCAAAGTAGACGCCAACGCCAAGGTTGACCTTGGTGCTGCGGGTATCGGCATTGAATGTTTCGTTCAGGCCGAGGATGGGGTCACGCGGGGCCATCTCAACCGCAGCAAAGATCGACGAGGACATAAGGTCTCCATGAAATAATAGTAACGTTGTCAGCGCAGCGCTTTCGCTGCGCGATGAAAATCCTGAGAATTTTAGCATGAGCGAAACCAAGTCCAGTATCCCGGTTGTCTGCTTTGAGGGTAGTCCTTACCGGCTGCATCAACCTTTTCCGCCCGCCGGTGATCAGCCAGAAGCCATTCGTCTGTTAATCGAAGGTCTGGCCGATGGCTTGTCCTTCCAGACCCTGCTTGGCGTGACCGGTTCCGGCAAGACCTACACGATGGCCAACGTAATTGCCCGAACCGGGCGGCCGGCGTTGATATTGGCGCCGAACAAGACGCTGGCAGCGCAGCTTTACTCGGAATTCAAGGAATTTTTTCCGGAAAATGCGGTTGAGTATTTCGTTTCGTACTACGACTACTACCAGCCTGAAGCTTACGTGCCTTCACGCGATCTGTTTATCGAGAAGGACAGCTCGATCAATGACCATATCGAGCAGATGCGGCTTTCCGCGACCAAGAGCCTGATTGAGCGACGCGATGTAATCATTGTCGCCACGGTTTCCTGTATTTATGGTCTTGGCGACCGCGACGAATACCACAACATGATTCTGACCATGCGGGTTGGTGACCGGCTTGACCAGCGTGCCATTGTCAAACGCCTGATCGACATGCAGTACGACCGCAATGATATCGATTTCCATCGCGGTATTTTCCGTGTACGTGGCGACATCATCGACATCTTTCCAGCCGAGCATGCTGAGCACGCCATTCGCATTTCGCTGTTCGACGATGAAATCGAAAGTCTGCAGTTTTTCGACCCGCTGACCGGGCATCTGTTACACAAAGCATTACGTTTTACGGTGTTTCCAGCCTCGCATTACGTGACGCCGCGGGCGACAGTCTTGCGTGCAGTTGAGGCCATCAAGGATGAATTGCGGCAGCGCGTTGATTTTTTCACTAAAAATAATCAACTGGTTGAAGCGCAACGTATTGAGCAACGAACCAAATTTGATCTTGAACTGCTCGACCAGATTGGTTTCTGCAAGGGCATCGAAAATTATTCACGCCATTTTTCCGGGCGTAAACCCGGTGAGGCGCCGCCGACGTTGATCGATTATCTGCCGCTGGATGCGTTGATGTTTATCGACGAGTCACATGTTTCCATCGGGCAGGTCGGCGGTATGTACAAAGGTGATCGTTCGCGCAAGGAAAACCTGGTGAATTATGGATTTCGTCTGCCCTCGGCGCTGGATAATCGACCGCTACAATTCAACGAATTTGAAGCACATATGCGGCAGACGGTTTTTGTCTCTGCAACACCTGCCGACTATGAAAATCAGCATGCCGGGCAAGTGGTTGAACAGGTGGCGAGACCGACCGGATTGATTGACCCGGAGGTTATTGTCCGCCCGGCGATGACTCAGGTTGATGATCTGATGGGTGAGATCCAGAAGCGGATCAAGGTGGGCGAGCGCGTTTTGGTGACGACGTTGACCAAGCGTATGTCCGAAGATCTAACAGACTTTCTCGCTGAAAACGGGATCAAGGTTCGTTACCTGCATTCGGATATTGATACGGTTGAGCGCGTTGAAATTATTCGCGACCTGCGACTTGGAGAGTTTGATGTACTGGTCGGCATCAATTTGTTGCGTGAAGGTCTCGATATTCCCGAGGTTTCGCTGGTTGCTATTCTTGATGCGGATAAAGAGGGTTTTTTGCGCTCTGAGCGCTCATTGATTCAGACGATTGGCCGCGCCGCGCGGCATATCCATGGCACGGCCATTCTGTATGCTGATAAGATTACTAAATCCATGCAGTTAGCTATTTTCGAAACGGGGCGGCGGCGGGAAAAGCAGATCAGCTTTAATGCGGAACACGGTATAACACCGCGCGGTGTGTCCAAGAAAATCAAGGATATTATCGACGGTGTTTATGATGTTGAATCTGCCAGAAGCGACCTGAAGGCGGCGCAGCAGCAGGCTACCTACGAAGCGATGGGTGAAAAAGAAGTGGCCAAGGAGATCAAACGTCTCGAGAAATTGATGCTCGAGTGTGCGAGAAACCTTGAATTCGAAAAAGCGGCGGCGGCCCGCGACGATCTTTTCCGACTCAAGGAGCGGATATTCGGCGTGGCGCAGCACGACTCTGACGGAGACGGGACAAAATGAACTTTCGCGTGCTGCTCGTGTGTATGGGCAATATCTGCCGTTCTCCGACCGCAGAAGTGGTTTTGCGGCAATATATCAAGCTCCATAATTTGGGCGATAAAGTCGAAGTTGACTCTGCAGGAACGCATGGTTATCACGTTGGTGAGGCGCCTGATTCAAGAACGCAGCGCGCTGCGGCCGTCCGTGGCTATAACCTTTCCCAACTTCGTGCGCGTAAGGTTGCCCGGCAGGATCTCGATTATTTCGATCTGATTCTGGCCATGGATAAAAGCAACCTTGATAATCTGCGACGCATGGCAACCCCGGAACAGCAAGAGCGGATCAAGCTTTTTATGCAATACGCCAAAAATTTTGAGGATGATGAAGTGCCGGATCCTTACTATGGCCTTGGTCATGGATTTGATCTGGTTCTCGATATGGTTGAAGACGCAGCGCAAGGCTTGATCGAGGAGGTCAAGCAGAATTCGGTAGGTTAAACCTGGATTCCTCAGTTGACCGCTTGGCCCATCCTGGAAGACCCTGTGAACATTAGCTTCCCCGCCTTCGATGCACGTCGCCCAGTGGGTGAGAGTGCTACGCACCCGCTGGCACGTCTGGTCGGGCGTCCTGCTTTGTCGCGCCTCCTTGCAGGCATGAGCCTGCCGCGTCGTTGCTTCGCGCAGGCCATCCCGCCCAAACGCACCAGTAAGAGCGTCCAACTGAGGAATCTAGGTTAAAGATAGGATTTTCATTTTCTTGGTGATGAAACCCAGTCTGACGCCACGCTATTCGCCCATTTAGCCGGGATGTTGCAGTGCACCAAAAAATGCTTGACGTAGGGGAATAATTCACTAGAATGGGAGTCATGTTGCAGTGCAGCAAAATATTAGCAACGACGATTACCCCAACCCCACGGAGATTATTATCATGACAACCACGCTTCAGGACTTCCCAAAATCCAGTTTTAATTTTGCGCTATTCTTCGCCAAAACTTCGTTTGATGGCATTGAGCGTATGGCGCTTTTGAACCTGGCCGCAGCACGCTCGGTTTTTGAAACCTCACTCTCCAACATCACCGCCCTGCTTGGCGCCAAGGATGTTCAGGCCTTTGTCAGCTTGCAAAAAGAGCTGGCTAGCCCATCCATTGAGAAGGGTGTTGAGTATTCCCGCAATGTGATTGCGATTGCCGCTGAAACCAAGGATAAATTGGCCAAGGAAGTTGAAACCAAGGTTGCTGAAACCAATGCCCAGGTTTCCGGCTATGTTGAAAAGGCCCTTGCTTCTGCGCCGGC
This sequence comes from Azonexus sp., assembly GCA_030697085.1. Lineage (GTDB taxonomy): Bacteria > Pseudomonadota > Gammaproteobacteria > Burkholderiales > Rhodocyclaceae > Azonexus. The sequence goes on from JAUYQT010000558.1 coordinate 5,630, forward strand.
TGGTTCCGAAGTTGCTGTTGCTGCCGTCAAGACTGCCATCAAGTCGGCAAATGATGCGATGGATGGTATTAACAAGGCTGCCAAGCAAGCTGCTGAAGTTGCTGAAGCCAGCGTTACTGCCGCAACCCAGGCAAGTATCAAGGCGGCCAAAGTAGTAACGACCAAAGCGGCCTAATTAGCGCCGACTACTTCTCAAGTAGATATTAAAAACCGGAGCCTGCTCCGGTTTTTTTATGTCAAGCATCGCCGCAATGCATGGTTTAGATCCGAAAGAGGCGGCATCGGTTTATTGCCTAGCGGGCAGTTATTTCGTCCTGCCGCTGGTCGCCTTTGTTGTCCTGCCAACTAACTTTTATTTTGTCACCAGGCTTGATGCCGCGCGCCTTGAAGGCGAATAGCGGATTTTTTGCGATGGATGTGTTGAGTTGTCCGTCGATGAGCATTCTGCCGTCATGGCTGACTGAAAAGTGCTGGATGAAATGTATGGCTAGAGCCTGACCATTTTCATCCTTGCGTTGCCCGGTTTCCATCGGGTGCTGTAAAAGAATACGGATCTCGGTGATATCGCCTTCAACCTGGGCGCGAATTTTAATTTGTTCCCCCATCATTAACCTCCGCAGCCGCCAGTTGTGACCTTTATTTCCCGGAAGGCAACGTATGTTTTGTCTTCCAGTGTTTTGGCCACTATTCGTATCTGCGTCGTGTCAGCAAGTTTGAGCTGGGCCCGAGCATAGGGTATTGCCGCGGTGGAGAATTCAATGATGGCGCATAGCGGCGTTGGGTTTTTGTCGGCAAAGATAGCCAGGTTGCGGGTGTTGTTGATATTGCAGGTGATTTCGATTTCCACCTTCGCACCATTTTCGGCAATTTCTGGTGCGTTGATCAGAATGTCACGCGATTCGCTAGCGCTGGGAGTGCCGTAGGCCTTTAGTGCAGCGTCGA
>JAUYQT010000566.1 GCA_030697085.1 Azonexus sp.
AGGTAGTACTCATCTGAATCTTTTTTGAAGATGAAGCGTGAGATCGGCTTTTTGCTCAGCGCCTCCCGCTCAACGCCTAGCAAAGTGGCAGCGACAAGGTTGGCATCAATGATCGTGCCATCCTCGCTCAAGGTGAAATAACCGACGGGTGACCGGTTGTAGAGATCGAAATAGCACGCCCGCGCGGTGTTGAGGGCAATCTGTGACTGCTGCATTTCCTGAATCTGTAACTCCAGTTCGATCTGGCGCACATCTAAATCATATTGTGTCTGCTGAAATGCTTCAGAAGACACAGAGTCAAGGCATTTAGGATAGCTGATCAGTTGTTTCCAGAAAATGACTTCGGCCTGCTCACGCAATGACAATGCTTGGGCAGGGGGGTTTTCAGCCTCCTGTTTTGTAGTGCATTGCTCTGCGGGGGTAGTGGTTTTTTTCTCGGTCATTTGCCTGGTTGTCGCCTGAAAGCTTTCTATTACGCCAAATCCTGCGTCTTTGTACCTGCGTTTGCTTCTGATTGAAGCATGTTTATTATTGGCTGACTGTAAGGATTTCCTGAATATTTAAAAGGAAATGCTGCATAAAGTTGGGGTTTTTTCTTACTGCTAATTCCGCCCTTGCTGACTGACGGGTCAATGAAATCATTGCATGATTGTCATCAAGTATTCACGCAATTTCTCTGTCAATATGCATCGTGCATTTTGACTGCTTTCAGGACGACAGCCTTGACAGGATAAGGTAAGGATGAAGTTACAGCTCCATAAAGCTTTTGGCCGCGAGACTTCCGTCTCGGAGCACATACGGCCTGCTGAGGCAAAGGATCAACGTGAGATGTCAGAGCATTTACGCATGCTGGCCCATGCGGTGATGCAGACCGACGACGCGGTGATGATCACCACGGTTTTCGGCATTATCCAGTTCGTCAATCCGGCCTTTGAGCGCTATACCGGGTACTGCGCGCAGGAGGCCGTGGGACGAACGCCGGCCCTGGTTAAATCGGGTGAACATCCATCAGTATTTTTCGCCGAACTATGGAAAACAGTCAGAAACGGCAAGGTGTTCCGCGCCGTTTTTACCAATCGCCACAAGAGCGGGAAAATTTACTACGAAGAGAAAACGATTACCCCGATTCGGGATGCTGGCGAGGAAATTACTCACTTTGTCTCGACCGGACGTGATGTCAGTTCGCGGGTGTTGGCGGAGGCACGTCTCGACTATCTCGCCCACTATGATGTACTGACCCAGCTTCCTAATCGCCGTCTGTTTATGACGCGATTGGACCTGGCGATCAGCCGCTGTCAGCGCGATTCGACAAAGTTTGCGCTGTTGTTTATTGATCTTGACCGCTTCAAAAGAATCAATGATGCCCTTGGCAATGCCGCCGGTGACAAAATGCTGGCCAAAGTTGCCTCACGGCTATGCGAGATCGCGCATGTGCCGGGCTCGGTAGCACGCCTGGGTGGCGACGAATTCACGATTATTTTTGAAAGCAGTAAAAGCTTGAAGACGGGGAGTCAGCTTGCAGAAGCCTTGATTGCCGCTTTTGCCGATCCCTTTGAAATTGAGGATCGGGAGCTATTTACCGGCATCAGCATTGGGATTGCCGCATATCCGGATGACGGTGAAGACATCGAGTCTCTGATCAGGCATGCCGATATTGCGATGCATCAAGCCAAAAGCCAGGGGCGTAGTACCTATGTGAATTTTAGTCCGGTGATGGAAGGCGGAACGCCGGAAGACCTTTCCATTGAAGCATCACTACGTAGCGCCTTGAAGAATGCTGAGTTTGAGGTTTACTACCAGCCGATTGTCCGACCGGGAGATCAGCGAATTGTTGCAGTTGAAGCGCTGTTGCGCTGGCATTCGCCGCAACATGGCGAGGTGCCGCCTTCACGCTTTATCACGATGCTTGAAGAAACGGGGCTCATTGCCCCGGTCGGTCGGTGGGTGCTGGAAACGGCCTGCGCCGAGATCAAGGCATTGGAGCAACCAGGTCTTGAGCCGGTTATTTTGGCGGTCAACATCTCCGGCCGGCAGTTTCGGGATGGCAAGCTGATTAACGACGTGCGGCACATTCTGCAAACAACCGGCCTGGCCGCAGCGCAGCTTGAACTGGAAATTACCGAGAGCATCCTGATTGAGGATGCCTCGGCTGCCGGTAAAACACTGGTCGAACTGGCTGCGCTTGGCGTACGTCTGGCGATCGACGATTTCGGCACGGGCTACTCATCCTTGAGCTATCTCCGGCGTTTCCCGATCAATACCTTGAAAATTGATCGCTCGTTTGTCACTGAAATGGAAAGCAGTCCGGATGCTGTGGCTATTGTCAAAACAATCATCAGTCTGGCCGACAATCTGGGCCTGGAAATCGTCGCTGAAGGTGTTGAGACGGCCGGCCAGTTAGCGCTGCTGTCGGCATTCGGGTGTGCCAAATTGCAGGGTTACCTGTTTAGCCGCCCCCTTCCTTTAGCGGGTTTTTCCCGGCTGCTGAACCCACCCGGAGCCGGTTATGTCACGGAAATGGCCGGTAGTGGCGAAGAAGCACTCAAACTTGTTGTGCGCTAGGAGTATTCATGCCAGTCAATAGTTTTCTTCAACGAACCACACTGGTTGCCTTGATTATCTCGCTCGGTGTCTTTATTACGATCTATTCGCTAAATGACTGGTTTCATCATTCTTTTTTGTTCGGGCTCGGATTACCCCAACCGCTCGGCGATGCTGTGGGTGCTGTGCTCATCGTTCTTTTTACCTATCTGGCTCAACGCATTGTTTCGCTGGCTTTTTACAAGGACGTGATGTTTGGTCTGGCTAGCGAACAAAAGCAGGCAGTCGGCAAAGTGAGCGATATTGAAGCGGTCGGCAAGGAGGTCGCCAAGGAACTGGAAGGCATTAGAAAATACAACGATGTACTGCGCAACCAGTTGAACGCGATCATTCAGGCAACCGAGAAAGCAGCCTACGATATTACCAATCGCCTGCTTGCCATCGACACGGTTGTGACCAGTCTTGACAGCTTTGTCGCCCAGACATCGAGTGATTCATCGCTAATGCTCCAGAGCTCAGAGCAAAGCATTGCCGGGAACAAGTTGTTGATCGGCAAGATGGATAGTTACATCAAGCACCGAATGGATGACGCGAACAGTGATCAGGTACGGATTGCCCAGGTGGTAGCGGAAGCCCAGGGGCTGGGCAAACTGGTTCAGCTGGTCAAGGAAATCTCTGGCCAGACCAACCTGCTGGCGCTTAATGCGGCCATTGAAGCCGCCCGGGCGGGTGAGGCGGGGCGCGGTTTTGCCGTGGTCGCCGACGAGGTGCGCAAGCTATCAACTGAAACGGATGCCGCGGTGAGCAAGATCAACAAGGGCATCAACTCGGTTGCCGATTCGATTCGCCAGCAGTTCCAGGATAAGCTGACCAATAGCAATGTCATTGCCGAACGCGCCGCACTGAGCGAGTTTTCGGAGCAACTGAATAACCTCGGTAACAGTTACGAGCAATTGCTTATTCATGATACGAAGACATTGAATAGGGTCAAGGGCTCAAGTTCTGAACTCGCCGGTATGTTTATGGATGTACTGTCCAGCGTCCAGTTTCAGGACATTACCCGACAGCAGATCGAGCAGGTGCTCACTGCGCTGAGTAGGCTCGATGACCATGCTGAAACCCTGGCTCGACGGATAATCGCCGCCGAAGATCTGGATTTCAAATACACGCCGCTGACCGAGCATCTCGATCAGTTGTACGGCGCCTATGTCATGGATGCCCAGCGTGTCACTCACCAGCAGGCGACCCGTCAGCCCACTATGAAACAGGCGGCCGCCTCCCCCAGGATTGAACTCTTCTGACCGGCTGCGATGAGCGCCAGGATAATCGCTTGATGCATAGTGAAAACCTGGTTTGCTGCATTGCTGCAACTATCCGCGGCGATTCTGAAGTGGGTCCGATCCTGGATGTGCAGACATTGATGTAACGAAAATTGCGCAGGAAAGAAGCGAAATAAGCCTCAACGCGGCATTGCTGCGGTCAACCGTTAAAAACGATCAATTTTTTCCAAGCCGATTGCCGAGGCCGTCGATGCCAACCTGCTAGCCGCCGCCGTGGCCGGCAAGCTGGAAACCCGCGCCGATGCGACGCAGCATCAAGGCGATTTCCGCAAGATCGTGCAAGGCGTCAATGACACACTGGATGCCGTAGTGGCACCAATTCAGGATGTCCAGCGCGTCATGGGGGCGATGGAGCAGGGCGATATGACCCAAACCATCAGCAAGCAATTCCAGGGTGATTTCGCCACCTTGAAGGAAGCAATCAACAACACCATCGCCAAGCTGTCCGAAACCATCGCCCAGATCATTACCGCCGCCGATGCGCTGTCGAACGCCTCCGGCCAGGTCTCAGCCACCGCGCAGTCGTTGTCGCAATC
>JAUYQT010000646.1 GCA_030697085.1 Azonexus sp.
TAAAGGGCTTGGTCAAATACTGATCGGACCCGACCATACGCCCGCGCGCCCGATCGAACAGGCCATCCTTGGAAGAAAGCATGATCACCGGCGTCGCTTTGAAGCGAGTATTTTTCTTGATCAGAGAGCAAGTCTGGTAACCATCCAGACGCGGCATCATGATGTCGCAGAAAATAACCTGCGGCTGGTGGTCGGCAATCTTGGCCAGCGCATCAAAACCATCTTCCGCGAGCACAACCTGACAGCCGGCCTGGACGAGAAATATCTCGGCGCTTCGCCGTATCGTGTTGCTGTCGTCAATGACCATCACTTTGACGCCGCGCAGCCTGGTTAAATCAGCCAATATTCCGTCCCCTAGCCTTTTTGAGGTGCTCTAATTATCGTCGAATCATACTACGGAAGTATCGCCATGGAGCAATCGCCAAATATGCGAATACGCGCTAACGGCTTGATCAATGCGAAGTTCTGCCCGCCAGGTATTCGGCTAAAATCCCGCCTCACCGTACCCTTCCTGCTTCGCTCCGGCGAGGCGCGCAAATACGAATGAACGCCCGCATGATTACGCCCCCCAGTCCGCCCCAGGTGCTGGTCTTTGCTGCCAGCGACCCGTCCTCCGGCGCCGGTATTCAGGCCGACATTTTGACCTTGGCCAGCCTTGGCTGCCATCCGCTGACGGCCATCACTGCGCTCACCGTGCAGGATACCGTGGGCGTTCAGAGCGTGCATCCGGTGAGCGCCGAGCTGCTTGAGCAACAGGCGCGCACCATCCTCGAAGACATGCCGGTCGCCGCCTTCAAGATTGGCGTGCTGGGCAGCGTCGAAAATGTGCTGGCCGTCGCTGAGATCACCTCGGACTACCCGGAAATTCCGCTGATTTTCGATCCGGTGCTGACCTCCGGGCGCGGTGACGCGCTTTCGGGCGAGGAAATCATCTCGGCTATTCGCGAAATCTTGTTGCCGCAAACGACGCTGCTCACGCCCAACGCGCCGGAAGCCCGCCGCCTGGCGGAAAACGATGACGATGAAGGCGAGCCCTCGATCGATGTCTGCGCCCAGCGCCTGATCGAGATGGGCGTGCAATTTGTGCTGATTACCGGCACCCATGAAAACACGCCGCAAGTGATCAACACGCTGTACGGGCCGGAGGGTGTGATCCGGCGCGACGAGTGGGAACGCCTGCCGGGCAGCTACCACGGCTCTGGCTGCACGCTGGCCTCGGCGATTGCCGGCTGTATTGCCGGTGGCGCCAGTCTTGAAGACGCCGTGCGCGATGGCCAGGATTACACGTGGCAAACACTGAAAAATGGCTTTCATGCTGGCATGGGCCAATTGATTCCGGATCGTTTTTTCTGGGCGCGTGGCGAGGATGAGGACACTGCGAGCAGCCAAGCAAAGGACGATGGTGATGGTGATGGCGATGGTCACTAAGTTGCGCGGCCTCTATGCCATCACGCCGGAATCTGCGGATGGCAGACAACTACTTGCCGATGTCGAAGCCGCATTGACCGGTGGCTGCCGCCTCGTCCAGTTCCGCGACAAGCTGAGTGACGCCCCCGAGCGCGTTCGCCGGGCCCGCGCCCTGCGCGAAGTGACCCGGCATTTTGGCGCCCGCCTGATCATCAACGACGACTTGGCGCTTGCCACGCTAATCGATGCCGACGGCGTACACCTCGGCAAGGATGACGGTAATTTAGTCCTCACCCGAGCCATTCTCGGACCCGACAAAATTCTCGGCGCCTCCTGCTACGCTGACTTCTCTGCGGCGCAACTGGCTGCAGCGGCCGGTGCCGATTACATTGCCTTCGGCGCCGTCTACCCTTCGCCCACCAAGCCGGCCGCGGCGACTGCTACGGTCAACCTGTTTTTTCAGGCAAAAACCACGTTGACCGCAGCTGACAAACCATATCCCCGAGCTACCGCCAGCTGCGCCATCGGCGGCATTACGCTGGCCAACTCGCCACCATTGATCGCCGCCGGCGCCGACCTGCTGGCTGTTATTACCGATTTATTCAGCGCATCGGGTGATTCTGCAAAAATCACCGCCCGCGCTGCCGCCTACCAACGTTTATTCGAGGAAGCCCACGCATGACTTCACGCAACCAGCAACTTTTTGAACGCGCCCAGCGCCACATTCCCGGCGGCGTCAATTCGCCGGTTCGCGCCTTCCGCTCAGTCGGCGGCACGCCCTGTTTCTTCCAGAAAGGCATCGGCCCGCGCGTCCAGGACGCCGATGGCAAGGGGTATCTCGATTACGTCGGCTCCTGGGGACCGCTGATTCTCGGCCACGCCCATCCGGAAGTCATTGCCGCCGTGCAGGCCGCGGTCGTCGATGGCCTGACTTTCGGCGCACCGACCGCTCGCGAAGTCGACATCGCCGATCTGCTGTGCGAACTCGTCCCGTCGATGGAGATGGTTCGACTGGTCTCCTCCGGCACCGAAGCGACGATGAGCGCCATTCGTCTGGCCCGCGGCTACACCGGCCGCGACGTGCTGATCAAATTTGAAGGCTGCTACCACGGCCATTCGGACAGCCTGCTGGTCAAGGCCGGCTCCGGCGCGCTGACTTTCGGCAACCCCTCCTCCGGCGGCGTGCCGGCCGATCTGGCGCAGCACACCATGGTCCTCGCCTACAACGATCCGCAGCAACTGGCTGACGCTTTCGCCGAACATGGCGCCAAGATCGCCGCCGTTATTGTCGAACCGGTCGTCGGCAACATGAACCTGATCGCCCCGACCGCCGAGTTTTTGCGCGTTATGCGCGAGTTGACGGCAAAACATGGCGC
>JAUYQT010000687.1 GCA_030697085.1 Azonexus sp.
GACGTCGGGCGTCCACATGTGCTCTTCGCCGCGCGTGCGGAAAGCGTATTCGCCGCCCGCATCAAGCATCGTGGTGAGTACCGGGTTATCCGAGAAAGCTTCTTCATGCAGACGAAGGGCTTCTTCGGCCACTTCAAAAACGCCTATGCCTTCGATATTGGATGGCGTACCGGTGAAATATTTCTCAATGAAGTCTTTTTGCAGACCAATCGCCTCAAAGATCTGGGCGCCGGTATAGGACATGTAGGTAGAAATGCCCATTTTGGACATCACCTTGTTCAAACCCTTGCCGATAGCTTTAACGTAATTGACGACATACTTCTCAGCGGTTGCCGCATCCCCCTTGGCCAGCGCTTCAATGGTTTCGAGGGCGAGATACGGATGCACAGCCTCAGCGCCATAGCCGCCGAGCAGGGCGAAATGATGTGTTTCCCGCGCCGAACCGGTTTCAACCACTAGGCCAGCACTGGTGCGCAAGCCCTTCTTGACCAAGTGCTGATGGATTGCGGAAGTGGCGAGTAGCGCCGGAATGGCGACGTGATCAGCATCAACTTTGCGGTCGGAAACGATCAACACATTGGCACCGGAACGCACCGCGTCCTCGGCATCTGCCGCTAGCGAAGCCAGACGTGCCTCGATACCGGCCTTACCCCAGGCAGCGGGATAACAGATATCCAGTTCAAGTGATTTGAATTTCCCGGAAGTGTACTTCCCGATATGGCGCAGTTTCTCCATATTGGTGCAGGTCAACACCGGCTGGGAAACTTCCAGACGAATTGGCGGGTTGATATCCGTCGTATTCAGCAGATTCGGCTTCGGCCCGACGAAAGACACCAGCGACATGACCAGTTCTTCGCGAATCGGGTCAATCGGCGGATTCGTCACCTGAGCAAACAACTGCTGGAAGTAAGCGTACAAGGTCTTGTTTTTGCTCGACAAGACGGGCAGCGCAGAGTCCGTGCCCATGGAACCAGTCGCTTCTTCGCCATTCTGAACCATCGGCTCGAGAATGACCTTGATGTCTTCCTGAGTGTAGCCAAAGGCCTGTTGCCGATCGAGCATGGAGGCCGTTGCAGCCTCGACTTTTTCGGCCGGCGCGGGCAATTCATCGAGGCGAATGCGGATTTTTTCAACCCACTCACGGTAGGGTTTGGCTTTGGCCAGGGAGTCTTTCAATTCCAGGTCATCAATGATGCGACCTTGTTCGAGGTCGATCAGGAACATTTTCCCCGGTTGCAGACGCCATTTTTTGACGATTTTCTTCTCTGGAATCGGCAACACGCCGGATTCGGAAGCCATGACAACAAGATCATCATCGGTGACCAGATAGCGAGCCGGACGCAGCCCGTTACGGTCAAGTGTTGCACCGATCTGACGACCATCGGTGAAAGCAACCGCCGCGGGACCATCCCACGGCTCCATCATCGCAGCGTGGTATTCATAGAAAGCACGACGGTTTTCGTCCATCTGCGTGTGTTTTTCCCAGGCTTCCGGGATCATCAACATCACAGCCTGCGCCATCGAATAGCCGCCCATAACGAGCAACTCGAGTGCGTTGTCGAAAGCCGCAGAGTCGGACTGGCCGGGGTAATGCAGCGGCCAGACCTTTTTCAGGTCGTCGCCAAGAATCGGTGAAGAAATCGCCTGTTCGCGCGCCTTGAACCAATTGACGTTGCCGCGCACCGTGTTGATTTCGCCATTGTGAGCGATATAACGGAATGGGTGAGCCAGATCCCAGGTCGGAAAAGTATTGGTCGAAAAACGCTGGTGCACCATGGCCAGAGCGGAAACGGTGCGCTTGTCCTGCAGGTCAAGGTAATAGATGCCCACCTGATCGGCTAGCAACAAGCCCTTGTAGTTGATCGTCCGAGCCGAGAACGATGGGACGTAAAACTCCTGCCCATGTTTGAGGTTAAGCGACTTGATGGCATTCGCGGCACGGCGACGAATGATATAGAGCTTGCGCTCCAGCGCATCGGTAACAAAGACATCGGGACCACGGCCAACGAAGACCTGGCGGATCACGGGCTCAGTTGCCTTGACGGTAGGCGACATCGGCATTGCACTGCTGACGGGCACATCACGCCAGCCGAGCAATACCTGACCCTCGGCCTTGACCGAGCGTTCAATTTCCTCGATACAGGCGTGGCGCGAAGCAGCCTCCTGCGGCAAAAAGACCATGCCAACACCGTATTCGCCAGCCGGGGGCAGCGCAATACTTTGTCTGGCCATCTCTTCGCGATAGAACTGGTCCGGAATCTGGATAAGAATGCCGGCACCATCACCCTGCAGCGGGTCGGCACCAACGGCACCGCGGTGATCCAGATTCTTCAGGATCAACAACCCCTGTTCGACGATGCTATGCGATTTCTGACCTTTAAAATGGGCCACAAAGCCCACGCCACAAGCGTCGTGCTCGTTTGCCGGGTCATACAGACCCTGCCGCTCTGGTACAGCCGATTCCATCACACGCATTCCTTCAAATAGCTTGGCCGACATAAACAGGCCAACGATGAAAAAAGCCGAGGGTCATATTTTCAGCCTCGGCCTCTACGAAATTTTGAGGCAACCATCGAATATACTGGCAAAACACTGTCTATTCAAGATACTGCGACGCACCAACTTGACCAGAAAAGCTCAGACATTCCCAGTTTGAGTGCATCTCGCTTCAATTGCCGCACTTATCTGTGCCTCATCCGCAACGTCTGACATCACGGCCTGACCAATTTCTCTGAGCAGGACAAGGCGCAATTTGCCGTCTTGCACTTTCTTGTCATGACGCATCAACTCCAGATAGCGCGCTGCCCCCAAAGGCGCCCCAATCACCGGCAAACCAGCTCGGACAAAAAGACGCTCAATCCGCAAGACTGCCTCAGCAGACAACCAGCCCAATTGACGCGACAGTTCAGCAGCAATTAATGTGCCGGCAGCAATAGCTTCGCCATGCAGCCACTCGCCATAGCCAAGACCCGTCTCGATCGCATGACCAAAGGTATGACCGAGATTGAGCAGCGCCCGTTCGCCATTCTCTCGCTCATCAGCGGCAACCACTTCCGCCTTATTGGCACAGGAGCGATGCACCGCATAGATCAGCGCCGCCTTATCACGAGCCAGTAGCTTTTCAAGATTGGCCTCCAGCCAAACAAAAAAGTCGGGGTCACGGATCAGACCGTACTTGATGACCTCGGCCAAGCCAGCTTTCAGCTCACGATCCGGCAAGGTATCAAGCGTTGAGATATCGGCCAAAACGAGCTGGGGCTGATAGAAAGCCCCGATCATGTTTTTGCCCAGGGGATGATTGATCGCCGTTTTGCCACCTACAGACGAATCGACCAAGGACAATAAGGTCGTCGGCACTTGAATAAAAGGCATGCCCCGTTGGTAACAAGCGGCGGCAAAGCCGCTCATATCACCAACCACCCCGCCGCCGAGCGCGATTAGCGTGGTGCTTCGCTCACAATGCGCCGAGAGCAGCGCATCGAAGATCAAATTCAATGTTTGCCAGGTTTTGTATTGCTCACCGTCCGGAAGAATCACCGGCAATGTTGAAATTCCGGCCTTTTCCAGCGTTGACCGCAGCAATTCAAGATACAGCGGCGCCACCGTGGTATTCGTAACAACCACGACCTTCTTTTGCCTGATATGCGGCAAAAGAAGCTCCGGCTGGCTGAGAATTCCACAGCCGATATGAATCGGATAAGCGCGCTCACCGAGTGACACGTTCAAGGTTTGAATCAGGTTTTGCATAGCCGGCTGAATTCCCGCAATAAGTGCTGAACAATACTCGACGCCACCAACTGAGTGCCTTCGACCACAAAGTGCGCCGCTTCACGATAGAGAGGATCACGCGCTGCGTAAAGTTCCTCCAGCTTGGCCAGCGGATCCGCTACGCGAAGTAAAGGACGATTCCGGTCATGCTTGGTGCGCTCGTACAAAAGAGCAGGTGACACGTTGAGATAAACACACCAACCTGTTTCGTGAAGGATTTTTCGATTATCCGGATTGAGCACCGCCCCGCCCCCAGTTGCCAGCACGATGTTGTCACTCTCGGATAACTCGGCAATCGTTTGCGTCTCGCGACGACGAAAGCCTTCTTCACCCTCGATTTCGAAAATAGTTGGAATGAGGACGCCAGTGCGTTCAACGATTTCATGGTCGGAGTCGTAAAAATGACGCCCCAACCGCCGGGCCAGTTGTCGACCGACAGTTGTTTTACCAGCCCCCATCAGGCCTACGAGATATATGTTTCGACGATTTTCCACGGCCGGATTCTATCTGACTCTGCTCTAGGCGCAAAAAAAGAGGCCGGCAGTGCCGGCCCCTGAACTATCTGAATGCTTGAAAATCAGTCAAAACGCAACTTGTCGGAGACGATGCGCGGCGTGATGAAAACCAGCAGCTCGCGGCGCTTGCCAAGCTCATTCTTGTACTTGAACATCCAGCCAAAGAACGGAATATCGCCGAGCAAAGGCACTTTTTCAACGGAGTTCTGACTATCCGTGACAAAAACACCACCAATCACCACGGTTCCGCCATTTTCAACGACAACATTGGTCTCGACGATGGAGCTCTTGATTGGAGGATTACCCAGGATTGCTCGCGTATAGTCAGGCTCCTCTTTTTTCACCACGAGCACCATTCTGACCGTGCCTTCCGGGGTGATTTGCGGCGTTACTTCGAGTGACAGCTTGGCTGATTTAAAAGCCACCGTCTGGGTTACCGCGCCACCACTTGTTTGTGTCGTAACGTAGGGTATCTCGGTACCGTCCTCAATCTTGGCCTTGACGTTGTTGGCGGTGATCACCCGGGGACTGGAAATAATCTTGCCAACGCCGTCCGACTCCAATGCTGAAAGTTCAAGATTCAGGATTCTTGTCAGTGAGGAATTGAATAATGACAAAGCAAGGGTGCCACCTGTCGAGGTGAACGATGGCAAATTAACACCTACGGCATTCGCCGTTGTTTGTTGACCCGGCGTAAATGTCGAAGTGGTTTTGACCACGCCATCAGTGATCGATGAGCTCGAAGTCGAAGTAGGGGGTGAATAGGCTCCTCCACCGATGAAGGCGCCGGTGCCCCCAATCTGCTGAGCGCGCCGAGTGAGAAAATTCATCCGCACGCCCAGTTCGCGATTAAACGTATCGTTCGCTTCAACCACGCGCGCCTCGATCAAAACCTGCCTTGCCCCAATATCAATCGCCTTGATGAATGATCGAATCTCTTCAAGCTTCGACGGGATGTCATTAACGAAGACGATATTCGATTGCGGATCAGCAATCGCGCTGCCACGCTTGCTCAACAAACGCTGCGCCGCCACATTGACACCCGCCGCCGCAACCGGCGCCGCTGCGCCGCCAGCACCTACAACAGGCATGCCTAACAGCAGCCTGGCAACATCGCTTGCCTTCTGGTAATTCATCACGAACTGCTCAAGCTTCAGCGGCTCCAACTCGCTGTTCTGCTGCTTCGACTCATAGTCAAGCTTCTCACGCGTGGCGATTTCATCGCGCGGCGCAATCATGATGATGCTGCCCTTCTTGCGCATATCCAGCCCCTTCTGCTGGAAAATGATGTCAATTACCTGATCCGCCGGCACGTCCTTTAAAACCAGCGTCGTCATGCCGGTCACGGTGTCACTGATCACGGCATTCAGACCGAGCTCCTCAGCCATCAGGCGGAGCAAGGCGCGAACGTCGCCGTTCTGGTAATTGATGCTGACTCGCGGCCCCTGGTAGCCAACTTTGGTACCCTGAACCAGCTTGTTTGGATCTTCGACAATGTGCTTCACCTCAACGACAAACTGGTTATCGCTTTGGTAGGCGTTATGTTCCCACTGCCCTTTGGGTGAAATGATCATGCGAACGTTATCGCCCAAAGCCTTGGTTTCAACACTTGAAACCGGCGTCGCGAAATCAACGACATCGAGTTTCCGCCGCAGGTGTTCCGGCACCGATGTCTTGATGAAATCGACGATCAGATTACTGCCCTGTTGCCGAATATCGATGCCGGTTCCGGTATCGCTAAGATCGACGACAATCCGACCTTCACCGTCCTTGCCACGGCGGAACATCACATCGCGCAGCGCATGCTTGCTACCCACTGCGCTTTCCTCGACAAATCGAGTCCCCCGCTCGGCCACTGAATCAGTGATGCGCGCAATGGGCGAAAGCGTTACATAAAGCGCCTTGCCATCCAGACGCGTCGTGTAATTCATGTTTCGCCCCAGGTTTAGGACGAGACGAGTTCGCTCGCCGACCTGAACGATATTCATGCTGCGCAGATCGCCCTCATTGACCAGCTGACTGTTTTTTCCCAGAGCATTTGCGGTCGACGGGAAATCAAGGGCAATTTTTGCCGGGCTGGCAATACTAAAACCGGCCGGCGGCGAGCTTAGCGCCTCCTTGAGGTCAATCTTGACAGCAACATCCTCGCCCTGCCGGACAACGTTGATTGCCTCGATGGCGTTGGCCGGGAGTATCTCGGCCTTCAGCGGCGAAATCAAGGCAAGGCAGGCCGAAGCGACGACTAGCGAGTAGTTAATAAATTTCATTTCTTGCTTCCCTCCTTGCTCTGCAGATAAAGCGTGCTCATGCGCTCGCTCCAATCACCGGCAGAGTCTTGAATCAATTCACGCAGTTCGACTTCTTGTTCAGAAATCCGCGTCACCATTCCGAAATCGAGGCCGATGTAATCGCCAACCCTGACCTGTTTGACCTTATCTTCCACCTGAATTACTGCCATCGCCTGCCGGTTGATATTCAACGAGCCAATCATTTTTAGCGACTCGATGGGATACTTCTCAAGCAAGCTGTTACGCATTTCCCGGGCATCGAAATCCGGCTGAAAAACCCCGCCCTTCCCAGCGCCTTGGCGATTTTGCGACGCCGGCTCGATCTTGCCGGGCTTGAAGGGGTCAAGCAAACCCTCGACGTCATAAGGAACCGGCTGATAGGGCAGGACCTCTGGCAGTTTAGGCACACCACCCCGCAAATCCCTTGAGTTATCGGCCATCCACTGTTTCAAATCGTCGTGCGCTACGCCAGAACACGCCGCCAAGACACTACAAAGGGCGATCAGCACTATTTGCTTCACTTCTTCGCTCCTTTTACCAACTTCTTCTGCTTGGCAATTTCTTCTTCATCGAGATAGCGGAAAGTCTTGGTAGTCGCATCCATCGTCAATAAACCACCCTCCTTGAGCGGTGAAATCGAGATGTTATTCAGTGTAACGATTCGTGGCAGCTTGGCGATATCAGCGGCGAACGCCCCGAAATCGTGATAAGTGCCATTAATTTTGACTGCAATTGGCAACTCGGCGTAGAAATCCTTGATCTGCTCCTGAGCAGGCCGGAAAAGCTCAAACTGCAGGCCACGCCCCAAACCTGCCTGATTGACTTCAATCAGCAGCGCTTCAATTTCAGACTTGTTCGGCAACTGCTTTAATAAAGCGCCAAACGAACGATCAATATCGGCTAATTGTTGCGTGTAGAGATCCAGATTTACTGCCTGGCGCTTCTTTTCAATATATTGCTGCTTGAGGGTTTCCTCTTCACGCTGTTTGGTTTCGAGCTCGGTCAACTGGTCGCTCCAGACGAACCACCAGCCGGCAAGAAGTATCGCAAGGAAGAAGCCCAGCAAAACGGTAATTTTGGGAATCTGGTGCCACGACCCGGGGTCGTTCGGATTCATTAGACGGAAATCGTCGAGAATCCGCTGAACATCAATCTCGGGCATGGAAATGGATTTGGCTTTCATTTGGCCACCTTTCCACTTTTAACTTCTTCGAGATTTGCCCGCGTCAACACAAAGTTCATACTGAACTCATTGATCCGACGACCATTGAGGACACCCGCCTTGACCTCGACCAGTTGTGGAGCCTCCAACCACTCCGAGACTTCAATATTGCGCATCAAAGCAGAGACACGCGCGTTGGATTGAGCGTAACCAGCCAGACTAACCTTCAAACCATCCTGTTTCAGGGTTTTTATATAAACCCCCTCTGGCACTTGCTTGACCATTTCGCTGAGCAAATAAACGGTTTCCCCTCGATCGCGCTGCAAATTTTCAATCACCTGTTTACGGGCAAGAAGCGCCTGCGTTTGTTCCTTTAGACGCTTAATTTGATCCAGCTCTTTATCCAGTAGCGAAATTTCCTGCTTGAGAAAATCGTTGTTACTGGTCTGAGCGGTCAGCTGACCATCGATCAGCGTGAAAATTGCAAAGACGATAAGGGTACCAAGCACTGAAACCAAACCAGTAAGCACATAAAACTGCTCACGTTTCGCTTTTTTGGCCTCTTCGCGATGCGGCAGAAGGTTGATACGAATCATAACGGATCAAATCTCCGCAATGCCAAGCCACAGGCCACCATCAACGACGAGGAGTCAGCAAGCAAGCTCTTGGCTCGGACACGGTCGGAGACAACCATATTGGCGAACGGGTTGGCGATCAATGTATTAACCTGGGTACGCGTCGCCACGACCTCGTCAATCCCCGGGATGACGGCACAGCCGCCGGCCAGAATAATGTGGTCAACCTTGTTATATTGGGTCGATGTAAAGAAAAACTGCAGGGCACGCGAAACCTCAAGCGCCATGTTTTCCATGAACGGATTGAGCAATTCGGCCTCATAGCCTTCGGGCAAATTACCAGCGCGCTTGGATGCCTCAGCCTCTTCATAAGTCATGCCGTAATGCCGGGTGATGTCCTGTGTTAGCTGCCCACCGCCAAACACCTGTTCGCGTGCATAGATTTGCTGCCCATTGCGCAAAACCGTCAGATTCATGATGTTTGCCCCGGCATCAACCAAGGCGAGTACCTGATTTTTTCCACCTTCGGGCAATTGGCGCTCTATCAATTCAAAAGCCGACAACGCCGCCAGGGATTCGACATCGATAATCACGGCCTTTAGCCCGGCCGCATCAGCCACCGCCAGGCGATCTTCAACCCGTTCTTTTTTCGAGGCGGCAATCAGGACTTCCAGTTCGTCCGGCACGGAGGGTGACGGCCCAATTACCTGATAGTCGAGATTGACTTCATCAATGGCAAATGGAATGTACTGATTCGCTTCCGACTCGACCTGCGCTTCGAGCTCTTCATCACGCAGCCCCGCCGGCACGATAATTTTTTTGGTAATCACTGCAGAGCCTGGCAAGGCCATGGCGACATTTCGCGTCGAAGTACCCAAGCGCTTCCAGGCGCGCCTAACGCAGTCAACAACGCCTTCAAGATTGGCAATATTGCCATCGGATACCGCGTCTTTGGGCAACACCTCTATGGTGTAGCGCTCAACACGGTAGCCATCTTTACCATTGGCGGTCAGTTCACCCAGCTTGACGGCGGACGAACTGATGTCCAACCCAATCAAGGGGCGCGCCTTGGTATTCAACAAACTGGAAATATCAAAGCCCACCAGACCCCCAAAAAGTCTTTATAAAATACATAGTTAGCGAGACAACCAATAATTCACTTCAAATCCTAGCAACAAGCCCTAGCCATGTAAAGCACTTTTACGGCGGCGTCTGGCCGCAGCGTATAATCCGCGCAACGAGACCAAACCCTAAATATTGTGCCTTCACTCCCTTTGGCGTTACGTGTTTTTCTTTACCCGCTCATCGCGCTGCTGGGCTTAATTGCAATCGGCGTTGCGGTTGCAATTATCATACTGGTTCTAGCTTACCCCAACCTGCCATCGCTTGAATTGCTGACCGATTATCGTCCCAAAATTCCATTGCGAATATACACCGCCGACAAGCACCTGATCGGCGAGTTTGGCGAGGAACGGCGCGCAGTAATTGCGATTGGTGATGTGCCGAACATCATGAAACAGGCCATCCTCTCGGCCGAAGATGATCGTTTTTACCAACATGGCGGGATTGACTATCTCGGCATTTTGCGTGCTGCCGGCACCAATTTGCTGGGCGGCGGGAAAAAACAGGGCGCGTCGACGATTACCCAGCAAGTAGCGCGAAACTTTTTCCTGACCGGCGAAAAGACTTATACCCGCAAGCTTTACGAAGCACTGCTCTCCTTCAAAATTGAAAACAATCTCTCCAAAGACCAAATCTTCGAGCTTTATATTAATCAGATATTCCTTGGCCAACGGGCCTATGGCTTCGCTGCAGCCTCGCAGATTTATTTCGGCAAACCGCTCAAAAATATTTCCATCGCCGAAGCGGCCATGCTGGCCGGCCTGCCGAAAGCGCCCTCAGCCTATAACCCCATCGTCAATCCCAAGCGCGCCCGACTTCGTCAGCAGTATGTTTTGCGTCGAATGCACGAAGTGGGACATATCAGTGACACCCAGCACGAAGCGGCCCTTAAAGAACCATTGGTGATCAAGCGAGAGCTCACGGAGTACGCGGTCCACGCCGAATTTGCGGCTGAAATGGCCCGTCAGATTGCTGCTGAGCGCTTCCCGGAAGATGTTTACTCGCGTGGCATGCAAATTTATACGACCTTGCTCAAGGACGAACAGCAGGCCGCCTACACCAGCCTGCGCAAGGGGGTCATGGATTACGATCGCCGTCATGGCTACCGTGGCGCCGAGTCATTTCTTGATATGAAGGGGATCAACTCCGATCAGGACGAGACGATCGACGAAGCGCTGCAAGACATCCACGATGCTGATGACCTGATCCCCGCTCTGGTGCTGGCTGCAGACGAAAAGCAGATCAAGGTTTACCGCAAGGGAGGCGAATTCATCACGCTGAGCGGCGACGGTATGAAATTTGCAGCCAAGATGCTTGATGACAAAGCGCCCCCCAACAAGCGACTGAAGCGCGGCGCGGTGGTCCGCATCCAGAAGGATGCCAAGGGTAACTGGCAGATATCTCAATTGCCCGAGGTTGAATCAGCCTTTGTCGCCATTGACCCGAAAGATGGCGCCATTCGCGCCCTGGTCGGCGGTTTTGACTTCAACCGGAACAAATTCAACCATGTCACCCAGGCTTGGCGACAGCCGGGCTCCAGCTTCAAACCATTCATTTATTCCGCCTCACTGGAAAAAGGCTTTAGCCCGAGCAGCATTCTGGCTGACGAGCCCATTGTTATTTCAGCCACGGAGACCGGCTCGCAAGCATGGGAGCCGCGCAACTATGATGGCAAATACGAAGGGCCAATGAAGATGCGCACGGCACTAGCCAAATCGAAGAACATGGTATCGATTCGCCTCCTGCAATCAATCGGCACTCATTACGCCCAGGATTATACTGGTCGCTTTGGCTTCGACCCGGCGAAGCATCCGCCTTATTTGACCATGGCTCTCGGCGCCGGCTCCGTAACCCCTTGGCAAATGGTGACGGGCTACGCAGTTTTTGCTAACGGCGGCTTCAAGGTTAATCCCTATATCATCCGTGAAATTCTCAATGAGAAAGACCAGATTCTGGCCCGCTCAGCCGAAGTTCAAGCCGGCGATGACGCTATCCGCGCCATTGACCCACGCAACGCTTTCATGATGGATGCGATGTTGCGCGATGTCACAATCTATGGGACCGCAGGCAAAGCCTCGGTGATCTTGAAACGCCAGGATCTCGCCGGCAAAACCGGCACAACCAACGAATACGTCGATGCCTGGTTTTGCGGTTACCAAATAACCGTTGCCGGCTGTGCCTGGATGGGTTTCGATCAGCCCAAAAAACTCGGTAACCGCGAAACCGGCGGCTCGGCAGCCCTCCCGATCTGGATCGGCTACATGAGTCAGGCATTGAAAAATGTACCGGTTCAGGTACCGGAGATGCCGGAGGGCTTAATTGCCCTCGGAGAAGGGCGTGAGCGCGGCTATATTTACACCGAGAATGCAGGCAGCAATAGCGTCAGTGAAGAAGCGGAAGCAGCGCCCCCCGAGCCGACGCCAATCCCCGCCCAATTCCCATCCGACTGATCAATCCAGAACGATAGTCTCGCCAGACTGCTGGCTGGCGAGACCTGATAGTTTTTCCATCAATTCAGCCCCGTCACGGGTATCGCGCCAGGCTTCGTTATCCCAGCGAAAGTGAAAACCTCCAGCCTTAGCCGCCACCCATATTTCATGGGCCACGGCATGGCGATTGACAATAATTTTGCTGCCGCCGGCAAATTCGATTTCCAGCACCCCGCCAGCCGCCAACTCGAAGTCGATATCGGCCTCGCTGGCCTCTAGTCCCTGCTCGATTTTCACCAATGTTGCATCGGCCAAACGGTTGAATTCCTTGTCATCCATCGTGTGCTACCATCCCGCTCTTTACTGACAGCGCCGTCGCCAATGACCCGAATTGCTGCCGTTTTACTGACAATTGGCCTTGCCGCCTGTGGCATGAAAGGCCCCCTCGAACTACCACCCGGTCCGGCGCCAGAACCTTTGTTCGGCACGCCAAGAGCCGCCCAACCAGCCGTCAAAACAGGCGCGGCCGATGTTAGCACGGACACCAAAACAAACGCCAAATGAGCTCATTCACCCTAAAAAATGGCGTTCTGCACGCCGAATCCGTGGCCTTGCCCAGCCTTGCCGAACAGTTTGGCACGCCCGCCTACGTTTATTCCCGAGCGGCTCTGGAAGGCTCTCTACGCGAGTTCCAGGATGTCCTGAGTAGCCATCCAGCCGGTAGCGGCGCACTTGTCTGTTTTGCCGTCAAGGCCAACGCCAACTTGGCCGTTCTCAATGTTTTCGCGCGCATGGGCGCAGGGTTCGACATCGTTTCCGGAGGCGAATTGCAGCGGGTGCTGGCTGCCGGCGCTGATCCGAAAAAGGTGGTTTTTTCCGGTGTTGGAAAAACCGTTGCCGAGATGAAGCAGGCACTTGATGTGGGCATTTTCTGCTTCAACGTTGAATCAGCCGCCGAACTGGAGCGACTGAACGAGGTGGCAGCTCAGGCGGGTAAAAAAGCACCGGTCAGCCTGCGCGTCAACCCCAATGTTGACCCAAAAACTCACCCCTATATTTCGACTGGCCTGAAGGAAGCGAAATTCGGCGTCGCTTACGAGGATGCGCTGGCGCTCTATCGCCGTGCCGCCGCCTTGTCGCATATCGAGGTCGCCGGCATCGACTGTCACATCGGCTCGCAATTGCTCGACCCGGCACCTTTCGTTGAGGCTCTTGAGAGAATTTTGGCCCTGCTTGATCAGTTGACCGCAGAAGGTATCGACATTCACCACCTCGACCTTGGCGGTGGCCTCGGCATTAAATACAAGGACGATCAGGTGCAACCAACGGTTGCTTCCTATCTGACGCCGCTG
Source organism: Azonexus sp. (assembly GCA_030697085.1). Lineage (GTDB taxonomy): Bacteria > Pseudomonadota > Gammaproteobacteria > Burkholderiales > Rhodocyclaceae > Azonexus. Next base: position 13,212 of record JAUYQT010000687.1, read on the forward strand.
CTCGACAAACTGACCGGACGTGGCCTGCAAGTGGTTCTGGAGCCGGGGCGCCGGCTGGTTGGCAATGCCGGCCTGCTGTTGACCCGCGTTGAATATCTCAAGCCCGGCGAGGGCAAGAGCTTTGCCATTATTGATGCGGCCATGAACGATCTGATGCGGCCGGCGCTCTATGAAGCCTGGCACGACATTCTGCCCGTCGTACCGCGCCACGGTGATTGCCGCACCTATGACGTAGTCGGCCCGGTCTGCGAAACCGGTGACTTTCTCGGTCAGGCCCGACCGCTCTGCCTTGAGGCAGGCGATCTGCTTGCCGTGATGTCGGCCGGGGCTTACGGTATGGCCATGAGCTCCAACTACAATACCCGGCCACGGGCGGTTGAAATCATGGTCGATGGTGATCAGACTTTCGTCATCCGCCAGCGCGAAACGGTCGACCAGCTTTACGCTGGCGAAAGCCTGCTACCCGCGCAATAAGCGTCAATATGCGGCTTGATAAATGGCTATGGGCGGCGCGTTTTTTCAAGACGCGCACGCTGGCCACCGACGCTATCACCGGCGGCAAGGTGCAGCTAAATGGTAGCCGCGTCAAAGCTTCGCGTGAGGTGAAAGTTGATGACCGGCTGGAAATCAGTAACAGCGAAGTACGCTGGGAGATCTGCGTTCGTGCTCTCTCAGACAGACGCGGTCCGGCGCCGGAAGCACGGCTGCTTTATGAAGAAAGCGCAGCCAGCATCGCAGCCCGGGAAATTCAACGCGAAACGCGCCAGCTCGTCATCGACCCGGCGGCTGACTTGCACGGTCGCCCAACCAAGCGCGACCGCCGGCAAATCAATCGTTACGGCGACTCATAAAACAATCGCCAGCGCCAACGGCAGAAAGAGCAAAGCTGCCAGATTGCCGATCAACACAATCGACGCCACGCGCTCGGGTTCCTGCTTGTAACGTTCGGCAAAGAGAAAATTGAGCACGGCCGGCGGCAGGGCGCCGAAGACCAGCAACATCGCCGCTTCCTGGCCTTTTAAACCGAGCAGCTGGATAACGCCGGCAGCAATCAGCATGCCGGCCAGGGGGCGAAGAATGGCGCTGCCGGTGGCCACTTTCCATTCACTGAAAGAAACGTCAGTCATCCGCACGCCGAGCGAGAAGAGTAGCAAGGGCACCGAAACGTCGCCCAGCATCTTGATCGCAATGACCAAAGGCTGCCAGATGGGGATTTTGAGCATGGCTACGGTCAACCCGGCAATTGCAGCAAAAACCACGGGTATCCGCCAGAGGGTTAATAGCCGTGTTTTCGGGTCAAGCAGGCGGGCGCCGAAGGAAAAATGCAGGGTGTTTTCGACCATAAAAAGAATCACCGCCGCCGGTAGCGCCGCTTCACCCCAGGCCAGCACCGCGAGCGGCAGGCCGATATTGCCGGAGTTGTTGAACAACATCGGCGGCACCAGCGTTTTCGGTTGTACGCCGATCAGGCGGGCAATCGGCCAGGCGAGCAGACCGCAGGTCGCCAACACGAGAAAGCCACCAAGCGCCAACGGCGCGTAGGCAACCAGATCGAAGGATTTGCCGGCCATCGCGGCAAACACCAACGCCGGCACGAAGACATCCATATTCAGCCGGTTAGCCACCGCCATTTCCGGCTTGTGGTGACGGGCATAAAAATAGCCGGCCGCCACAATCCCGAAAATCGGGAAGAGAATGGCGAGAAGGCGAAAACTGAGACTCGCCTCGGTCACAAAACGTAGCGGGACAAATCTTCGTCGGCGGCCAACTCACCCAGTCGCAAATTGACGTAGGCTGCATCAATCACCAGCTTTTCCTGGCCCACCTTGCCGGTGGCAAATGAAACTTCTTCGAGCAGCTTTTCCATCACCGTATGCAGCCGACGGGCGCCAATATTTTCGGTTTTTTCATTCACCTGATAGGCGATTTCGGCCAGGCGTCGAACCCCCTCTGCGGCGAATTCAAGCTGCACACCTTCAGTTTCAAGCAGGGCCTGATATTGCCGGGTTAGGCAAGCGTCGGTCTGCGTCAGAATGCATTCAAAATCGGCGACAGACAGCGAATCCAGTTCAACACGAATCGGAAAGCGACCCTGCAATTCCGGGATCAGATCAGAGGGTTTCGACAGATGAAACGCACCGGACGCAATAAACAAAATGTGGTCAGTCTTGATCATGCCGTACTTGGTCGAAACGGTAGTGCCTTCGACCAGCGGCAACAGATCACGCTGCACACCCTGGCGCGAGACATCGGCGCCCTGCATTTCTGAACGGCTGGCGATTTTGTCCAGCTCATCAAGAAAAACAATCCCGTTTTGTTCGACCGCCTTGACCGCTTCCAGCTTCACCTCTTCATCATTGACCAGCTTGGCGGCCTCTTCCTCAGTCAGCAATTTAAGCGCTTCGGGGATTTTTAATTTGCGGGATTTTTTCTTGCCCCCCCCGATATTCTGAAACATCCCCTGGATCTGCTGGGTCAGCTCCTCCATACCGGGCGGTGCGAAAATTTCGGCCTGCATGCCAGGCATCGAGACTTCGATCTCGATTTCCTTGTCATCCAGTTCGCCCTCACGCAGCTTTTTACGAAATTTCTGCCGCGTCCCGCTCTCTTCCGTGACACCCGCATTTTCAGCGAAAAAACCAGGGCCACGTGCCGGCGGCAACAAGGCATCGAGCACCCGCTCTTCAGCCGCATCCTCGGCCCGGGCGCGCATTTGTTTCACTGCCCGTTCACGCTGCGCTTTAATGGCGATTTCCACCAGATCGCGGATGATCGTCTCGACATCACGGCCCACATACCCGACTTCGGTGAACTTGGTCGCTTCAATTTTAATAAATGGCGCGTTGGCCAGCCGCGCCAGGCGACGGGCGATTTCCGTTTTACCGACGCCGGTCGGTCCGATCATCAGGATATTTTTCGGGGTGATTTCCTGGCGCAAGGGCTCTGCTACCTGCGCCCGCCGCCAGCGGTTACGCAGTGCAATGGCGACGGCTTTTTTGGCGTTATTCTGGCCGACGATGTGTTTGTCCAGCTCATGGACGATTTCCTGCGGGGTCATTGCCGTCATTCCAGAACCTCGATCGTGAAATTGCGGTTGGTGTAAATGCAAATATCGCCGGCAATTTCCAGCGACTTGGTAACGATATCAAGCGGTGGCAGCTCGGTATTTTCCAGCAAGGCACGAGCTGCGCTTTGGGCGAAGGAACCGCCGGAACCGATGGCGACAATACCAAACTCAGGCTCCAGCACATCGCCATTGCCGGTAATAACCAGCGAGTTTTCCCGGTCTGCTACGGAAAGCATGGCTTCCAGCCGGCGCAGGGCGCGATCAGAACGCCAGTCCTTGGCCAGTTCAACGGCCGAGCGCATCAGATTGCCCTGGTGTTTCTCCAGCTTCGATTCAAAACGCTCAAAGAGCGTAAATGCGTCAGCCGTGCCGCCGGCAAATCCGGCCAGAATGCGCCCCTGATAAAGGCGGCGAACTTTGCGTGCGGTTGCCTTGATGACGATATTGCCTAACGTCACCTGGCCGTCGCCGCCCATGGCAACCAAGTTGCCGCGCCGCACCGACAAAATTGTCGTGCCGTGATATTGCTCCATATTTTTTCCTAACGCTTATGACTTGGGAACGATGATTCGAGCCTGTTTACTCAGGCCGACGACCGCCATTAATTCAGCGACCAGATGGTTCGGGCTACGGATGATAATTTCCCGCCCGGCAATCTTGTAGGGTGAAAGCCGATTCACCAGTTGCCCGGCCGAGTAGAAATCGATCCGGCGCACACCGGAGAAGTCGAGAACCGGCTGATCGATCAGCTCAAAAACGCCCACCAGCTCGTCGAAACGCGAGTTTTTAATCTCGCCCGAAAAATAATAGGCGTCATCCTGGACGCCACTGGCGAGCGATAACACCTTGCCAAGCTTGCCTGACGGGCTTTCCCATGAAGGCGGGGAAAGCTCGAAGGTCACGGCATAATCAACTGCGCGCTCTTCAAAGATATCCTGGGTTGAGTGACGCTGTAACAGTTCGAGCAAAAGTAGCCAGGATGGCGCATGGCTCGCTTCGCCAACCACCAGGCGCTCATTGAGCCGGCCGAGCAAACCCTCAATATTTTCCAGCATCAGCAAAGGGCCGCGCCGCCGCGCCTGGCTAAGCAATTCCGCCAACTGCCCGGCCACTGTGTCATCACAGCCAATCAATTTGCCGCAATCAACCCGGATGGCATGTTTCTCCACCAGTCGCTGCTCGACCATGCTGGCGAGCTCCGTTACCGGTTGGGCGCCGTCTGCGGTCAACACGCCCTGGAGCATGAAATCCTGCGTGCTGGCGCCATTGCTGACTGCGATGGCGTGCTCCTGGTGCCAGGAGGGCGGTGATATTTCGCAGGCTTTGGTGAATTCGACAGTCAACTTTTCGAAGGCGGGGCGATCTCCAGCGACCT
>JAUYQT010000825.1 GCA_030697085.1 Azonexus sp.
ATTCAATTAGCGACGCCGAAGCTGCCACCCTACCCTGTGCCGCGCTCACGGCCTGGAATGCGCTGTTCGAGGCTGGCAAGCTGCAGCCCGGCCAAAGCGTTTTACTGCTCGGCACCGGCGGGGTATCAATCTTTGCGCTGCAATTTGCCAAGGCGGCTGGGGCAAACGTGATCATCACCTCGAGCGACGACGCCAAGCTGGCGCGGGCTCGCCAACTGGGTGCCGATCACGGCATCAATTACCGCAGCCATCCCGAATGGCAGGAAGAAGTTTTGCGCCTGACGAATGGACAAGGTGTCGATGTCGTCATCGAAGTCGGCGGGCCGGGTACGCTGGAACGCTCATTAGCCAGCGTCCGCACGGCCGGTCGCATTGCCTACATCGGCGTACTGACCGGCCTCGCCGGGCAAGCCAATCCAGTTACGCTGATTCCCAAAATGGCCAGCATCAGCGGCATTTTTGTCGGCAATCGCAAAATGTTCACTGCCATGCTGACGGCCATCGAAAAACACAATATTCACCCGATTATTGATCGTGAATTTGCCTTCTCGGACGCCCCCGCTGCATTCGAACATCTGCGCAGTGGCGGTCATTTCGGCAAAATCGTCATCCGGGTTGGTAACTGATTAGAAAAGTTCGCGGACTGGCTATGGCTGAATGCGATCAACCTGCCGCTCCTTTTGCCGCGGCAGAAATGAGCGACACTGTTGCATCAGGCACAAAGAAAAGCTCGTCCTGCATCAGTGATCAGGCGCCACGCAGCCAGCCATCAGGTAATATGAAATAAGCATTCTTATATTACCTGGAGATTGATATGAAAGCCCCTCTCACCCTTGCCCTTTTACTCGCTGCGCTGCCCGCAATTGCCCAGGACATCGGCGCCCTAACAGCTGACACGAAAAAAGCCGTAATGCCCGTTGTGCCCAAGGTTGTCGCCGCCATGCAGAAAGCGGTTGCCGAACAAGGCATTATCGGCGCCATCCCTGTTTGCAAAGAAACCGCACCCAATCTAATCATGGAAAAACGCCAGGAAACGGGCTGGGATATTCGCCGTGTCAGCCTGAAAACCCGCAACCCCGAGCGTGCAACGCCAGATCTTTGGGAAGCACGCCAACTAGCCGAATTCAACATTCGCGCCGCCCAGGGCGAAAATCCGGGAACACTGGAGAAAAGCGAGTTGGTCAGCATCGACGGCAAGCCGGTCTTCCGTTACATGAAAGCACTGCCGGTCGCCGAAGTCTGTATGAAATGCCACGGCCCGGCGGAAAGTCTCGATGCCGGTTTGCGGGCAAAACTGACCGAAACGTATCCGCATGACCAAGCTACCGGCTACACGATGGGCGAAATTCGCGGTGCGCTGAGTGTCAAACGCCCGCTGTAATTTCCACCCCGCCCTTTTCATCCGGATCAGATGATCGAAAAGGGCGGGCTTGCCGACCGATCGTGATTTTGAGCACGTTTACCGCGTTGACCGTAACCATTGAAGTGCTTGGAGCAGATCAACCGCGAGCGCCATCTTCAGCAGCTGACTGCCCAATAGGATGCAATGCACGCCCGTGCGCGGGAACTTCGCAGCAAGTAAAACGATGCCTTACAACGCCTTGGCAAACTTTATCCAGATATTCCCCGAGCCACACATATACAAATCATCTGCCGCATCGCGAACCAGGGCGCCCGCCGGATACGGGTTGCAGTTTCCCCCCGCAGTCACGCCGGCAACCAAGGCGGCAACGGCAGTGAGCGGCACCCAGGCGCCCCCATTCCATGAATAAGTAATATTGCTATCCTTGGCAATCCGCATCATGCCGACGGGCGAGCCAGTCAGTAGCAACAACGCCTCTTTATTCGCAACAGGGTCGCCATAAAAATAGGTACCACCGACGCCTTGAGTGATCTGGGAAACCGTTCTGGTTCGCACGCCATCGTCCGAACCAACGGCAGGAAGGCCGGTCTTCGCTTGAGTGCAATTAGTGGCGAACGCCTTGTCGGGGCCGGCGCTGACCAAGGCGAACTGAATGCTGGTCTGCTGCGCCGGATTCTCGCCATCAATTCTCTCTGCGCTGCTATTTACGGCGCCGTTGTCCCACGGACAATACAAAAATGCAGTCCCCCAGGCATCCGATTTGGGCGCTCCCGACGAGGCAGGAATTTTCCCGGCATTGGCGGCGGGAGGTTCAGCAACGCCATCGCTATCGGTATCGCCGGCTTCGGCAGCCAAGGCATAGGCGGCCTGCGTCAATAGCGCTGAAGCATTCGCTTTTAGCACCGTATCCTGAACGCCACGAGCGATCTGGTAATAGCTGCCATAGGCAATGGTCGCCAGCACGCCAGCGGCAAGCAGCCCCAGCAGAACCAGCGTCAAGATACTGCCGGATTGCTTGCGATGCGTCATTCGAGAATTTTTATAGTCAAGCTGTTGGCAGTTGCCGTTGCGGCCGGCCCGATTCGGCTCGCCGCAGCACTGATCGAAAACGTATGCTCGACTGGCTGGCTGCTGGTGATCGCAATACTGATTCGGCCGATACCGCTGTCATTGGTATATTGCCACGCGCCAAAACCGGTCGGGGCAGTGGGCAGATAAACGCCATCGACACCGCTCCACAGATTCTGACTATTGGCAGGACACATCAGGTTGGCTACAGGCACTCCCGAACCGGCTGGATAGCCGGGGGAGGCAGTATTGAATTCGGAATAATCGGTGGCACATTTGACGATACGCTGCATGATCAATTGCGCCTGGGCGACCAGTTGCGTGGTTCGCTGTACGTTCATCTGGCCTTGCACATTAGGGCCTGAGCCGATCAACACGAAAGCCAAGCCCGCCACCAGCGTAACGGTCAGCACAAGTAAAGTGAGAATGGAAAAGCCAGTCTGGCGATTCATGGCAAAAAACATAAGGGCAGCCCCTTGGACTGCCCTGTTGCCAAATATGGAAATTTATTTATTGTGCGAGTAGGGTATGAATATAAACGTAGTTGACACCAGTTCCTACAGTAGTTGTTGTTGCGTAGCAACCACTAGCCCAGCCTGTAACGGCGCCAGTAGCAGATTGGTCGAACCCCAAGGATGTCACAGAGGGAGAGGCTGCAAGTGGTGCGCCAATGATTGCTCCGTCAAGCGCATTCAAAGTTACAGGAGGTGTCGCCAAGGAGGTATTGTGAAGAGTAAAGTTGATTTGTTGGCAGACCGAGAGCTTGAGACCTGAAAGCATCATCGTGTAATCCGCCGTACCCGCGACCCCCACCCCTTTCATGGTTACGTTATTGCCACGATAGACCCAGTAGCCATCAATAGCAGTGCTTCGTGCAAACAATGTTGGATCGATATTTTGTTGAGTTGCGCCACCGGATGTTGGGTTAAATACACCTGTTAATGCTGTGGTATCAAAAGTAACTTGTGCCGGTGTTGTTCCCCCCAGGGTTACCGCATCGAAACCTGTCGTTACATAACCAGCAGATGTCAGCAATCCGGAGACTTTTGCCGTGTTTGAATAGGTCGTTCCAAAACCAGCATTGATCCCCTGCCCCGCCAAAAAGAAAGCCAGCGAACCAAACATAATGATGGCCAAAATAAACCCGGTCAATATTGAAAAACCGCGCTGCTTGGCTGCTGGTGAAGTATGCATTTTCATGAAAAACACTCCCTGTTATTGAATCAAAAATTATTGGGACGACCTTTAAGCTCGC
>JAUYQT010000846.1 GCA_030697085.1 Azonexus sp.
AGATGTGGTTGTATCGACCAAACCCCGTACGATTGCACCCGAGGTGCAGCGTCCGGTGCCAATTGCTGGGGCAATTGATGAGGTTGAGCGTCTTTTTGATCGTCTAATGCCGCGTAGCTGGATTTCCCCGATTGCCTGGAACTGGCCGATGTGGGGGGCGATGGATGGGTCGCTTGAAACTATCCGCGCACCACAGATGGACGTGATTGATCGTGACAAAGATATTTTGATTCGGGTTGAAGTCCCGGGGGTCGAGAAAAAGGATGTCGAAGTTTCGGTAAGCGATAGCACGCTCAGTATCAAGGGCAGGGTGCACCGCGAGTTGAAAGAGCAACGGAAAGACTATTTTCGTTGTGAAATCGCCCAAGGCAATTTCTCCCGCAGTCTCGCTATTCCGGGCGGGATCGATAACGGGAAGATCAATGCCAGTCTGAAGGATGGCATTCTGGAAATTACCTTGCCGAAGGAAGAGGGCGCTCAGCGGCGGGCCGTTGAGGTGAAGTAAGGCCGCAAGCCTTTAGTTTGGGGGCATTATTAGCCGGGTTGGCGGATCACCACGCTTTTCCGGTGTGCAAAAAAGCCGTTCATAACTAATGAACGGCTTTTTTGCAACGTTGGAGCGCTTTGCTTTAAAAAGCAAACAATTTATTTTGTCGATGTGCGACGACGGGAGAGACCCAGGCCCAATAAGGCAAGCCCTAAAAGCGTGATGGATTCGGGTTCGGCCACATTATTTGATGCCAATTGGGCCAAAGTTAAATTGTCTATGCTGGGCCAAAAGTCAGTTGTAAGGCCGGTAACGGAAAGGCCTGTAATTGCTGAGTCCCCGATGTAGCCAAAGAACGATTCGCGAGTTGTATTGTTCAGCGAAGTGGTGAATACATCGCCGTCAAATTCGTTGATGGTCAAAGTCAGATTGAGGCCGGGAGCATAAGTGCCGGTAATTAAGCTCCCAAAAAAATTGGCGCCAATTGCCGTTGCACCACCGCTAAAGCTGCTGAAAACAATTGGATTGGTTCGATTATTATTGGTCAAAAAACCATCAGCACTCAGGCCTTGATAGAGGATATTGTCAGTTGTCGTGACTGAGTAGCTGTAACTTCCAACGGTTCGGGTGACTGGGCCACTGAATGAAGTTCCCGTTGTCAGGGTCGAATAAGTATCGGTGGCAGCATTGCTGATTGCTGCATTAAACAACGCATTGTCAGAATAGGTCGAGAGTGGCGCTGCGAATGCATTGGTAGTGGCCAAAGCAGCGAGCGCGAGCATGGCTGTTGCGATGTATTTCTTAGGCATGGGGAACTCCTGATTTAAGATTGATGAAACGCTTGGCTTGTTAAGCAAGAGGTAAGCCAGCGTTGCTTTGTTATAAAAAAACAATTGTTTAACTACCCTGCAGGTTCATTTAAAGCAGCAGGTGTAAAAAAACCTGACAGTGTGATTCTTGGCCGGCCGGGCTGTTACGCAAGCAGATATCCATGCCTTGAGTTCAATTTTGTCCGTGGCATTGCTCAATCTTGTGATCGGATCTTCTTTGCCTGTGAGCGCAAAATAAAAGCAGTGAGTTGCCTACTGAATTTGCCGTAATGCGATTACGCGCAATGCAGTATTTTTTGGCGAAGGGGCAGGAAATACTATTTTTCCGTGCATTCCGGATTGGTAGGCTAAATATCGGAGCGCTAATCGCTTCCGTGCTCAACGGTGGCGAGCTTACTTTGGCAGTTGATTGATGGCCTCGTTGCTCCAAATGACTGATCTCACGCTGATGCTGAATCGCAGTGCGGAGTTTCATGATCTGGATTTTTTGCTGCTTTCCGGGCGAAGCGGCTTGCGAGTTATTAATGGCGAGGTTGATCGCGGCGAAGACGCCAGTGTTTGTTGCCTGACGGCGAATGCTGCGGTCAACACTGATTTTCAGCCATTTTTTGCGCCAAGCCTGAGCGGCGATGCCGATTCCTGGAATATTAAAGAGGAGTGACGCCATGAAAAATATCCAAAGCCAAGCCAGCTTTCAGCCAATTCGCCACGACCGTCTGTTGCAGGAGGCGGTGCACGTTTCTTGTAAGGCGAAGGGAAAGCTGCCGGAACCCACCATTTGTCCGCAATGCAGGGTCGTTTTCCATGATGGTCACTGGGGCTGGCGGGATATTCCCGAAGGCGCACACAGCGAGTTTTGCCCGGCTTGCCACCGGATCAATGACCATTATCCGGTCGGCTTTGTGAGTTTGAGCGGCCCGTTTTTTCAGACTCATCGCAGTGAAATCATGGCGCTGATTCGCCATGAAGAGCAGCGCGCCCGGCTTCAACATCCGTTGCAGCGCCTGATGGCGATTGAGGAGCAGGACGATGCCGCGTTGGTGACGACGACCGATATTCATCTGGCCCGTTCGTGTGGTGAAGCGGTGCACCGGGCTTATCAAGGCGAACTGGAATTTCATTACAACCAGGCGGAAAATCTTTTGTGAGTGCACGGGTCTCATTGATTTGCCGAGCCGTATTTTGCATTGCCTACTGATGGATAGAAGGAGTTAGGGACCATGGATGAATTGATTGGGCTCAATCAGCGCCACCCGGCAAAATTTTGGCACATGCTCGGTGATGGCCGCATCCAGTGCGATATTTGTCCGCGTGACTGCAAACTCCAGGAAGGCCAGCGCGGCTTGTGTTTTGTTCGTGGCCGGGCCGATAACCAGTTGGTGTTGACGACCTATGGTCGTTCGTCCGGCTTCTGCATCGACCCGATTGAGAAGAAGCCGCTCAATCATTTTTACCCCGGTTCCAGCGTGTTTTCCTTCGGTACGGCAGGCTGCAATCTGGCCTGCAAGTTCTGTCAGAACTGGGATATTTCCAAATCGCGCGAGATGGATCGCCTGATGGATGCGGCCTCGCCTGAAGAGATTGCCCGGGCGGCGCGTCTGAATGGCAGCAAGAGCGTTGCCTTTACCTATAACGATCCCGTCGTCTTTTTTGAGTATGCGCTGGATGCCGCCGATGCCTGCCATGAGCGCGGTCTGAAGACGGTCGCGGTGACCGCCGGTTATATCCACGAGGCACCGCGCCGTGAATTTTTTAGCAAAATGGATGCGGCAAATATCGACCTCAAGGCATTTACTGATGACTTTTACGTCAAGCTAGCGGGCGGCCATTTGCAACCGGTGCTGGATACGCTGGCTTACGTGCATCATGAGACAGCCTGCTGGCTGGAAATCACCACGTTGCTGATCCCGGGTTACAACGATTCAGATGCCGAGATTGCCCAGCTTTCCGGCTGGGTTGCCAGAGAGCTTGGCTTCGATGTGCCCTTGCATTTCAGTGCCTTTCATCCGGAGTGGAAAATGCCGGACGTGCCGCCAACGCCGCACGCAACATTAACCAGAGCCCGCCGCATCGCGCTTGATGCGGGTCTGCATTTCGTCTATACCGGCAACGTGCACGATCTCGAGGGTGATACGACCTTTTGTCCAAATTGTCAGCACGAATTGATTGTCCGCGACTGGTACGAGATCTGTCGATATGAATTGATGCCGGAAGGCACCTGCCCAAAGTGCGGCACCAAAATTGCCGGGCATTTCAATAAAGTCAGCCGGCCATTCGGGGCAATGCACCGGCCTGTGCCGATGCAGGTGTTGGTATGACCAATCTTTTGACGATGAAGACATCGATTTTCCGGAAAATCGTTGCGGCTGGCCTGCTTATTTTCGGCATATTTCTGCAGGTGCTGGCTCCGGAAAGCTGGATCGGGCTTCTTGTCATCGGATTGGCGGTCGCTATTGAAATGATTGGGATTGCATTGACACGGCATTATGGAAAAGAGCGCCCATATCGTTCGTCAGCCAGCCTGAGTGCAGATATTGACGAGCGCGCCAGGCATGAGTCATGAGATCCGACGATTCCGTATTGTGGGTTTGGGCCGAGGCGCTGCAACTGCTGCGTGGGGTGGAACAACGGCAGCGCCAGTTCTTTGCCGTCGTCAGTTCGCGATCTTTACCGTGCTGGGAGCCGCCGGTCGACGCCTACGAGCACGATGGCGAACTACAATTACTGAGCGCTTTACCCGGC
>JAUYQT010000850.1 GCA_030697085.1 Azonexus sp.
AGGTCGCGTGGCCATCCGAACGGCGCGGATCGCTATTGACGATGCCGACCAACTCGCGAACCGTGTGCGTGCCATCGCCGATCACCAAAGGTGGATCGCGCCGGGCAGCGGCGATCAGCTTGTCACCAATCACCAACAGGCGGTAATCATGGCCCGGCAGGTATTTTTCGACCAGGATGTCATCGCGGTAATCGACCGCAACGCGATAGGCTTGGCGGACTTGCTCTTCACTCGTCAGGTTGACCGAAATACCTTTGCCCTGATTGCCGTCGCGCGGTTTGACCACAACCGGCAGGCCAATTTCTTTTGCCGCCGCCCAGGCGTCGTCTTCGTCTTCAACCGGGCGACCCAGCGGTACGGCAACGCCGGCAGCGTGCAGCAGCGTTTTGGTCAGTTCCTTGTCCTGCGCAATCGACTCACCAATCGCGCTGGTGAAACTGGTTTCCGCCGCTTGAATACGCCGTTGCTTGCTACCCCAGCCAAACTGGACGAGGCTGCCTTGCGTCAGGCGGCGATAGGGAATGCCGCGGGCCACGGCCGCCGAGACTATGGCGCCGGTTGATGGGCCGAGGCGAATGTCCTCATCCAGCTCACGCAAGACTTTGAGTACCCGGTCAAGATCGAATGGGGTGTCATTGAGGGCTGCCAGGCAGAGTTGTTCAGCGAGGTCGAAAGCCAGGCGTCCGACATCTTCTTCAGTGTATTCAACCACCACCTGATAGACGCCCGGCTCGACTGTCTGGGCGCTACGGCTGAAGGTGACCGGGCAGCCGGCCTGTGCCTGCAGGCCGAGGGCGGCAAATTCCAGCGCGTGCGCCATCGAAACAGTATCGAGATGGTCGGCTGGGATGAGATCGCCCAGCGCCGGAAAACGCTCGCGCAAGCGGGCTTCAAAGTTGGGCAGGTCGGCAATGGCTACTTCGCCACCTTCGCAGGTGACGATGGCTTGAATCGCGGTGTGCCGGCTCCACAGGTTGGGGCCGCGCAAGGCACGAATGCGGGAAACGTCCATGACGAATCTTTCTGGTTTATTTGTTAGTTTCGAGCTGCCGCCGGCTTTTTGGCCGGTAGCGGCTTTCTGGCACGCTGCGGGAGCAAGGCGGCAGGGTCGGGCAGTTCGAGGCCGAAGGTTTTCACCCCGGTAGCGATGACTTCCTGGCTCAAGCCCATTGCCCAGCCGGCGGCAACGGCAGCCAGAACGTTGGCGATGGTAGCTGGATCTTTCTGTTTGCCGATGATCGGGACATCACCGAGTCGGCACAGACGAATCGCTTCCGCACTGCCGCCACCGAGGGTAATGCGGCCCTCGCTGACATAGACACCGCGCTTGCCCACGGCCAGATGTTCAGCCAGTGGCGGACAGGCCGGATCGGCCGCATAGAAAATGACCTCGCCATCACATAGCTCGGCAAATTCAGCGACCAGCGAGTCATCGGCATTGAGAACGGCATGGCCGCTGGACAACACGACATCGACCTGTGTCCGGTAAATTGAACGATGCGTCGTGTAGAACTCGCCGCCGGTCGGCTGAACGTCCCAGCGCGACAGGTCTTCATCTTCGGCAACGATGTTGGTGACGACGCCGACCGAGCAGCGGTCATAAGGCAGGCCTTCGCCAAGAATGACGCGGGCGCCGTTCTCGATGACTGCTGCTTCAACAGCGCGGTTGAGCAGCAGGCGGCGACCGCCGGCCCAGTTGGCGGCGTCGGTTTTCTGGACTTGCCGGCGGCCGAGGAAAATGCCATCGCTGCAGGCCAGGCCGGCATGCTGGCCGGACATGTAGATCAGGTGAGCGATGAGTTTGGCGACCGTGGTCTTGCCATGCGTACCGGTTACACCCACCAATGGCACGCGGCCACGCAAGCCTTCTGCAAACAGGTTGTTGACGATGGCTTGGCCAACCGGGCGCGGCTTGCCGATACCCGGTTTGATGTGCATCAGCAGGCTGGGGCCGGCGTTGACTTCAACGATGGCGCCGCCTTGCTCGGCGAGTGGTTTTGAGATGTCGAGACAGACCAGATCGATACCGGCGATGTCGAGGCCCACGATGCGGGCGGCCAGTGAGGCGAGCGCAGCGGTATCCGGGTGGACTTCGTCGGTGCAGTCAAAAGCGTGGTTGGCATTGCGCTGAATGAGAACTTCGCGGCCGGTTGCCGGAATGTCGTCGGCGCTCAGTTTTTGCCGCTCGAGTTCCATCAGGGCTGCGGTGTCGATACGGATGATCGACAGTGGATGCTGTTCGGTCGAGCCACGGCGTGGGTCAGTATTGATCTGGCTGTCGATCAGTTCGAGAACGGTTGATATGCCGTCGCCGGTCACGGTGATCATGTCGCTGCGGTTGGCAGCGATCAGTTTGCCGCCGATTATCAGCAGGCGATGTTCAGCGCCACGAATGGAGCGTTCGACCAGTACACCGGAGCCTTCATTGACCGCGATGCCGTAGGCCTTGGCGACTTCTTCCCGGGTATTGAGGTCGATGAAAACGCCACGCCCGTGGTTGCCGTCAGTGGGTTTGATGCAGACTGGCAGACCGATGTCTTCGGCCGCATCCCAGGCATCATCCGCATTGTTGACTTCGCGCCCCTCGGGAATCGGCACGCCGCAGGAGGAGAGCAGCGTCTTGGTCAGATCCTTGTCGCGCGAAATGGTCTCGGCAATGGCGCTGGTCTGGTCCGTTTCGGCTGTCCAGATACGGCGCATCGCAGCGCCGTAGCCGAGTTGCACCAGGTTGCCGTCGTCGAGCAGGCGAATGGCTGGGATGCCGCGTGCTTCGGCGGCATTGACGATGGCGGCGGTCGAGGGACCGAGATATTTGCGGTCAACCCGGCGGCGCATCGTTTTGGTGGCGTCGGCGAGATCGAAGGGCTGGTCATTAACGGCGGCCAGGATCAGCTCGATACCGAGTTCCAGCGCAGTCTTCGTGATGTCGTCCTGCCAGTTGCTGATGACTAGCTTATAGACGCCGCGCGTCGTTGTTTCGCGGGTTCGGCCGAAGCCGTCGGGCAGTCCGCCCAGCGTCATCAGTTCCAGTGCGACGTGTTCCAGCACATGGCCGATCCAGGTGCCTTCCTGTAGCCGGCGCAGAAAGCCGCCGTGCTCGTTGTAGCTGCAGCGGTGCTCGACCAGCGACGGTAACCAGGCGGTGAGTCGCTCGGTAAAGCCGGGGAGTTTGTTGGTGGGAAAGTCCTCAAATTCGCCTATGTCGATCCAGGCTTCAATGGAGGGCGGGTAGGTCCAAATGCTTGGACCGCGCAGGGAAATGATGTCCCGAATTATGATTTCTTTTTTATTCATGCTGGTATCGCCCGGCTCCGCTCCACGGTCTGAAATTGTTATAAGGGCAGCTAGTCATTATTAACGCTTTCGGCCAGCGTTGGATTACCCAGGTCAAAAAAATCTCACGTTTTGGTACAGGGTGTTACTGGCCGATGATTATAGGAAGCGGTCGAGCAGCTTGCGGCTGTGCGGGTCAAGCAGGCTTAGATCGCGGACAAGGAATTCGATGCCATGGCTGTCAGCGATGAGCAGACGCGTATGTGACAGGCGGCGAATATCTTCTTCGCCTTTCAGCGTCAGTTCGGTGGGCCCGCGGTTGGTGACGATCTGCCAGGTGGTTGGGCAGGCAAAGCTGGAGACGGCGCTGATTTTCTCGATCTCCGGGACGAACTCGCGGCTGGCCAGTTCTTCTTCGATCAACTGGCCAATCGCGGGCGGCAGGTCGCTGATGTGCTCGACCCAGCCGACTTCGTGTCCTTCGTAGTTGACCAGCGACAGCCCTTCGTCAGGGGCCGCAATCGGGAAGGCGCGGACCGGCGTGACACCTTCGTGTCGCTCACCATTTTTGGTCGTTAAAACCAGTCGACCGTAGCTGTCGCGTTGCAATTCAAATTGGGTGTTTGACATGGGCAGCTCAGTCCGTGTGGGTTTTCGGGAGATTGGCCCCTCGGGGCTCACGCGGTTCGGTATCGACGTTACGTACTTGAGCCTGATAAAGCTTGTAGTAATGCCCTTCGACCGCCATCAGTTGGTCGTGATTGCCGATTTCGACAATGCGGCCGCGATCCATGACAACGAGCCGGTCGGCCTTGCGCAGGGTGCTTAGACGGTGGGCGATGGCGATGGTGGTGCGGCCTTTCACCAGATTGTCGAGCGCCTTCTGGATTTCTTTCTCCGTTTCCGTGTCGACCGCAGAAGTTGCCTCGTCGAGGATCAGAATGCGTGGGTCGATGAGCAGGGCGCGGGCGATGGAAATACGCTGGCGCTCGCCACCAGAAAGGCCCTGACCGCGTTCGCCAACCAGTGAATCATAACCGTGCGGCAGGCGCAGGATGAATTCGTGGGCATGAGCAGCGCGGGCCGCAGCGATGATTTCCTGGCGGCTGGCGTGCGGCTTGCCGTAGGCGATATTTTCGGCAATGGTGCCGAAGAACAGGAAAGGCTCCTGCAGTACCAGGCCGATATGTTGGCGGAATTCGGCAACTGGCACCGAGCGGACATCAACGCCGTCGATCAACACCTGGCCTTCGGAGACATCGTAAAAGCGGCAGATCAAGTTCACCAGCGTGGACTTGCCGGAACCGGAGTGACCGACCAGGCCGATCATTTCACCAGGCTGGATGATCAGATCGACATCGCGGGTGACGGAGCGGGTACCGTAGCGGAAGCTGGCTTTCTTCAGTTCGAGCTGGCCGGTGACTTTGGTCAGATGCACCGGGTTGGTCGGCTCGGGGACGCTGGAAACGTGGTCGAGAATGTCGAAAATGCGCTTGGTGCTCGACGCAGCACGCTGGGTGGCTGAGACGATGCGGCTCATCGAATCGAGTCGGGTGTAGAAACGGCCGATATAGGCGAGGAAGGCGGTCAGCACGCCGACCGTACTGTCACCCTTGGAAATCTGCCAGATGCCGAAGATCCAGACGACGAGCAGGCCGATTTCGGTGAGCAGCGTGACTGTCGGGGTGAACAGTGACCAGGTCTTGTTCAGCTTGTCGTTCATCTGCAGGTTGTGTTCATTGGCGGCGCGGAAGCGGTCGCCTTCGCGCTTTTCCTGAGCAAACGCCTTGACGACGCGGATGCCGGGAATGGTGTCGGCCAGCACGTTGGTGACTTCGGCCCAGACGCGGTCGATCTTTTCAAAACCGGTGCGGAGTTTTTCGCGGACAACGTGAATCAGCCAGGCAATGATCGGCAGCGGCAGTAAAGTGATCAGCGCCAACCACGGGTTGATCGAGAACAGGATGACGGCGGTCATCACGATCATCAGTACATCGGTGGCAAAATTGAGCAGTTCGAGCGACAGGAAAATATTGATACGGTCGGTTTCGTTGCCGATGCGGGCCATCAGGTCACCGGTGCGTTTGCCGCCGAAATACTCAAGCGACAAGCCGAGCAGGTGTTCGTAGGTGGTGGTGCGCAGATCGCGCCCGATGCGCTCCGAGACCCGCGAGAGAATATAGGTGCGAATCCAGCCCAGCCCCCAGGCGACGATG
>JAUYQT010000854.1 GCA_030697085.1 Azonexus sp.
GGTTCTGGAACCGGCCGCACTCGCGGCCTAACAATTTTTGTATTTGGTGCTTAAGTGATGAAAAAAATGATGATGCCTCGAAGTGAGTTGGCAGAGGTCATGCTCTCGTTCCGCAAGGCTTTTTATACCGCTGGCTTGTTCAGTATGTTCATAAATGTGCTGGGCCTTGTGCCTTCCATTTATATGTTGCAGATATACGATCGTGTTCTGCAGAGTAGAAATGTGACGACACTGGTGATGTTGACGGTCATTATGCTTGGCTTCTACATCATGCTGGGCATGCTCGAACTGGCTCGTTCCAAGTTGCTTATTCGCGTTGGCGCGCAGCTCGACATGAAGCTGAATAACCGGGTTTTTGTTGCCTCTTTCGAGCGCAATTTAAAACGTGCCGGTGGTAACGCCGGGCAGGCTATGGGAGATTTGACCAATGTTCGCCAGTTTTTGACCGGCAATGGTCTCTTCGCCTTTTTTGACGCACCTTGGGCGCCGATTTATTTGGTGGTGATCTTTCTTTTTAGCCCCTGGCTAGGATTTTTTGCCCTGTTCGCTTCAGCCATTCTTTTTTCCCTCGCCTGGGTGACTGAACTGAGTACTCGAAAGCCGTTGGCAGAGGCAACCCAGCAGGCTGCAGGCGCCAATAATTACGCAACCAATAATCTGCGCAACGCTGAAGTTATTGAGGCGATGGGGATGCTTGATAATCTCAAGCGGCGCTGGATGCAAAAGCAGATGCGTTTTCTGATGCTGCAGAATGAGGCTAGTGAAAAAGCTGCCACCATTACTGCCGTCACCAAATCAGTTCGCATCGCGGTCCAGTCGCTGGTGCTGGGTGGTGGTGCGTTGCTAGTCATCGAAGGTACCTTAACCCCGGGGGGGATGATCGCCGCCTCGATTCTTCTCGGCAAGGCGCTTGGTCCGGTGGAAATGGCGATTGGCGTTTGGAAACAACTGCTCGGTGCCCGATCGGCCTTTCATCGCCTGGAGGGTTTGTTGCAGGATCATCCGGCTCGTGTGCCTGGCATGGCTTTGCCTACCCCAGTTGGTAGCCTTCTGGTTGAGGGCGTGATGGCGGCCGCGCCAGGTAGTCAGGCAATGATTCTGAAACAAGTCGGTTTTAATGTTTCTCCGGGAGAAATTGTTGGTGTGATTGGCCCATCCGCCTCTGGCAAGTCGACGCTGGCCAGGCTATTGGTTGGGGTGTGGCCGACACTCGGCGGCAAAGTGCGACTGGATGGCGCTGATATCTATACTTGGGATAAAACCCTCCTTGGCCCGTCCGTCGGATATTTGCCTCAGGATATCGAACTTTTTGAGGGAACTATCGCTGAAAACATTGCCCGATTTGGTGATGTCGATGCAGATAAAGTGGTTGAGGCCGCCAAAATGGCCGGTGTGCACGATATGGTTCTACGCCTTCCCAAAGGCTACGACACACTGATCGGTGATGGGGGAAGTGGTCTTTCGGGCGGGCAACGACAACGGGTTGGTTTTGCCCGTGCCATTTATGGCAACCCCCGTTTTGTCGTACTCGACGAACCTAATTCGAATCTGGATGATGTCGGCGAGGCCGCTTTGATCCGCGCTGTTCTCGAACTCAAGCAGCGTGGGACGACGATTATTCTAATCACGCATCGCACGAGCATTATCAGCGCAGTTGATAAATTACTGCTGCTGGTTGATGGCTCCGTGCAGTTGTATGGCCCACGTGATCAGGTTTTGCTGGCCATTCAGCAGCGCGCCCAGTCGTCAAATGCGAACAATAACCCGAACCTGCCTGCTGTTTCTGCAGCAGTTCCGGTCTGATGTTTAAGCGGATAAAAAGCATGAACATGAATTTTTTCAAATTTTTCACCAAGAAAAACAAAGCGATTGATGGTGAATTAATTGAGTTTGACCAAAACACGTCGAATTTGCAGGTTGAAACAGACGAAAAGAAAGTCGTGCGATTTGGCATGGTTACTTTGGTCGCTGGCCTGGGTGGCTTCCTTCTCTGGGCGGCGCTGGCACCTCTCGACGAAGGGGTCCCGGGCTCCGGGATCGTCAGCGTTGATACCAAACGTAAAACGATTCAACATTTGCGTGGTGGCTTGGTCGAAAGCATTGCTGTTCGTGAGGGTGATCGAGTCAAGGCGGGTGATATCCTGCTTCGGCTGAATGACACGGATGTCAAGGCGCAGCTAGATATTGTCCGTGGTCAATATTCCGTCGTCAAAGCAATGGAATCACGTCTGCTTGCAGAACGAGATGGGCGGAGCACCGTCACTTTCCCGCCGGATTTACTCGAAGCTGCAAAAAAAGATCGTCGTGCCGCTGAAGCAATCAGCGCACAAGGGCAACTTTTTGCGGCACGTAAGTCGGCGCTCGTTAGTGAGCTAGGGACGATGGATGAGGCCATTATTGGTCTACAGCAGCAGATTATTGGCCTTCAATCGATCGAGTCAGGCAAGAAAACCCAAATTGACCTGATTAACAAAGAGTTAAATTCGTTTCGCGGTTTGGTCGAAGAGGGTTTTGTGCCGCGGAACAAACTTTACGAATTGGAGCGTGTGCTGGCTGATTTGTCGGGAACACGCGGTGGTGATCTAGCTCAAGTTGCGCGGGCGCAGGCGTCGATTAATGAAGCCAAACTCCGTAAATTGCAGCGTGTTCAGGATTTCCGTAAAGAAGTGGAAACCCAGATGTCAGAGGTTCAGAAAGAAGTGGGCAGTCAATCTGACCGGCTCATTGCGCTAACCGAGGAATTTGAGCGCGCCGTCATCAAGGCGCCTACCGATGGCTCAGTGGTCGGCCTGGAGGCCCACACAGTTGGTGGCGTCATTCGTCCGGGTGACCGAATTATGGATATCGTGCCGGAAGGCGATGTGCTGGTTGTTGAGGCTCAGTTGCCGGTTAATTTGATTGACAAGGTCGAGGTTGGGCAACTGGCCAATCTGCATCTGCAAATTATTCTGGCCGGAGGTGCTCAACCATCGATTGAGGGGCGGGTGTCTCAAGTTTCTGCTGACCGTTTGACCGATCCACGCACCGGGATGCCTTATTACTCCGCACGTATTCAGATCACCGAAAAAGGTGAGGCGGAGTTGCGCCGGAACAAGATAAAAGCTCAGCCCGGCATGCAGGTTGATGTTGTGATCATTACCGGTGAAAGAACTGTTCTGCAGTACCTTCTCAAGCCCCTGATGTCACGGGTTAATTCCGGGATGAAGGAGCAGTAATGATGAAATGCTTTCTGAGCCTAAATCGCACAGTTTTTGGCATGCTGTTGCTGGCGCAGCTGAGCTTTGCCCATTCGGCAGGTTTCCTGGATATCTACCAGGATGCCCGTCTCGGTGATCCTCAATATGCTGCGGCCAAGGCTGAATGGGATGCGGCAAAGACATTGTTGCCGCAGGCGATTGGTCAATTGCTGCCCCAAATCGCGCTCTCTGGGTCACGCATCAATAATGACATCACTAATGAAACACATAGTTCGCTGCGTGGCACGCAAAGCACCGATTACCAGTTCACGTCAAAGAATGGCACTTTGAATCTTAGCCAGGCATTGATACGTCCACAGGCCTGGATTAATTTCCTGCAAAGTCGGGATCAAATACGTCAGGCAGATGAACAATTGCGTTTGGCCAAGCAAGAATTGATTTTGCGGTTGGCGCAGGCTTATTTTGATGCCCTGCTGGCAGAAGACAACGTGGCCCTTGCAGCCGAACAAAAAGCGGCGATTAGTGAGCAATTGAAACAGGCTAAACGTTACTTTCAGGCGGGTGTTGGCACCATTACCGACATTAACGAAGCGCAGGCTAGATATGACACTATCGTTGCTCAAGAGCTGGCTGTTCAAAATAATCTTGAAATAAAAATCCGCGCTATCGAACAATTGGTTGGCAAGGTTTATTCCAATATTTCTCCGTTGGGGCCGCGCTTGGCGCTGGAGTCGCCAGACCCTGCCAGTGTTGAGCAATGGCTTGCGTTTTCGTTGGCGAATAACCCTCAACTCAAAGCTCGCGAGGCCTCTTTTGATGTCTCCCAGCAAGAAGTTTATAAAAATATGGCAGCCCATCTGCCGACGCTAGATCTCGTCGCCTCCAAGGGGCGAAGCGAAAGCCCAGGATTTACTTTGATCGACAATGTGACCAGCAGCAATACGGTTGGTATTCAGCTGTCGGTGCCAATATTTTCTGGCGGCACAACGCACGCCCGGGTTAATCAAGCCTCTGCATTAAAGGAGCGTGCCCGCTACGAGCTTGAAGCTACTAAGCGGGCAATCCTTCAAAGTACCCGGCAGGAATATCTGAATATCGTCAATGGTGTGGCTCAAGTTAAAGCCCTTGAGCAGGCGGTTAAGTCAAATGAGCTTGCTTTGTATTCCGCTAAAAAGGGACAAGAGGCAGGCTTGAGAACAAGCTTTGATGTTCTGAATACTCAACAGCTTTTATTCTCTGCCAAGCGCGATTTGGCTCAGGAACGATATCGCTATGTGCTGTCCCGGTTAAAGCTAAGAGCAGCGGCAGGATTGCTTGATGAGGATGACGTAGTGCTGGTTCAGTACTGGTTAGTAAAAAGTTCGGAGTAGTTCACGCCAATTTGCCGTGTTGGGTTTTATCAACTGACCCATCTTTCCGACGATGAGTTAATGCTGAGCTTCGACCAGATACCTGTTGCCCGGTAGCGGTGCTATCCTGCCGACCCCATGCTGGGCACACTTTCTGACGCTCTCTGGCTGCTTGGCAGCTTCGACCACCGACTGCTCGACATCGTTGGTCTTTCCTTGTACGTCAGCCTGTTTGCCCTTGTGATCGGTACGCTGCTTGGCATGCCGCTTGGCGCCTGGTTGGCGGTTGCCAACTTTCCCGGCCGTGGCCTGTGCAATGTCATTCTTAATGCGTTGATGGGGCTGCCGTCCGTGGTGGTTGGCGTTCTCGTTTATCTGGCGCTCTCCCGCTCCGGGCCATTGGGGGGGCTCGGCTTGCTCTTCTCGCCAACGGCGATGATCATTGCCCAGACCATGCTGGTCGTGCCATTGATCGCCGCAGTGACCCGGCAAATCGTTGAGGATGCATGGAAGGAATACGCTCCGGAGTTTTCGTTGATTGGTCTCGGTCGACCGCAGGCGACGCTGCTTTTGCTCGCCGATTGCCGTTTCTCACTGATTGTCGCCACGCTGGCCGGTCTCGGGCGGGCGATGTCGGAAGTTGGCGCGGTAATGATCGTTGGTGGCAATATTGATGGCTATACGCGGGTGATGACAACCGCCATTGCGCTCGAAACCAGTAAGGGTGATCTGGCGCTTTCGATGGCTTTGGGCGTCGTCCTCATGGCGATTATTTTTTTGCTGAATGCCGTCGCGTACCGGGTGCGAATCTGGGCGGCAAGGCGGTACGGTTGATGTTTCCGCTCCACATTCGCGGCCTGCGTTTTGCCCCGGTGGGGCGGGTGGTGCTGGATAATCTCGATCTAGTGCTTTCCGGCGAGGGAATCAGCGTCATTCTCGGGCCGAATGGCGCCGGCAAAAGCCTGTTGCTTCGCTTGCTCGCCGGATTGATTCCGGCCGATAGTGGGCAGCTTCTCTGGGGCGAAGCGGCGCAACCGGATGGCCGTCTGGCGATGGTCTTTCAGCAGCCAATGCTGCTCCGTATGTCGGTTTTTACCAATGTCGAATTCGCCTTGCGGCCGCAACCGATGGGTGCTGCCGATCGGCGGGCTCGGACCGATGAAGTGTTGGAGCGCGTTGGCCTTGCCCACCGCGCCAAGGATTCCGCCCGTCTACTCTCCGGTGGCGAGCGTCAACGTCTGGCCCTCGCCCGCGCCTGGGCGATGCGGCCACGATTGCTGCTACTCGACGAGCCGACTGCCAGCCTTGACCCTTCGGCGACCGAGGCGGTTGAAACCATCGTCCGTGAGATTCGCACGGAAGGGGCGAAGGTTCTGATGACGACGCATAATCTAGGGCAGGCGACACGCCTGGCCGACGACATTATTTTTCTTGCCGAAGGGCGGGTTCAGGAGCACGAAACGGCACAACGCTTTTTTGCCCGACCGCAATCGTCAGCGGCGCGGGCGTTTTTACAAGGAGAATTGCCATGGCGAATTACATTCGATCGTTAGCGATCGCTTTGTATTGCTTCGGCGGGCTGGCTCATGCCGAGGGGGTGCTGACCGTAGCCTCAACCACTTCAACCGAACAATCCGGCCTTTTTGGCTGGATATTGCCGAAATTTGAAGCGTCTACCGGTATTAAGGTCAATATCGTCGCAGTGGGCACCGGGCAGGCCATGGAAATTGGACGGCGTGGCGATGCCGATGTGCTTTTTGTCCATGACCGCGTGGCCGAAGACAAATTTGTGGCCGAAGGCTATGGCCGCGCTCGCAAGGACGTGATGTACAACGACTTCAT
>JAUYQT010000046.1 GCA_030697085.1 Azonexus sp.
TGGATCGGAAACGTTTATTCTGGAAGCAAAAACTCGGGTACCAAGTCATGTGAAGTTTGTCCATTCGCTGTTCGAGGATTTTGCGCCACATGAGAAATTTGACTACATTTTTGCGACCTACGTGTTGGAACATGTTCAGGATGCTGTTGGTTTTCTGAAAAAAGCTGGCGAATTATTGGCTGACCGGGGAATGTTGTTCGTAGTAGTACCTAACGCACGGGCTTTCTCGCGTCAGTTAGCACGGCATATGGGGCTAATTGATGATTTATTTGCACTTACCAATAACGACATAAATCACGGGCATAGACGTGTTTATGATCGAGTTTTATTGAATCGTGATATAGAGGCTGCTGGATTGGCTCAGGTTGCAGAGGGTGGGCTTTTTCTCAAGATTCTTGCTGATTTTCAGATGGACAAGATGATAGATGCGGAGATAGTTGGTAAGGCGCAGCAGGAGGGGCTTTTTAGAATGGGGCTTGAATACCCTGAACTCGCAGGTAGCATTTTCTCCATGTGCTCTAAGAAATATAACATTGAGACGGTGGTAAAAAAATGAAAGATCGGGCGCTTAACTTCCTCAGTAAAAATGCCAACCGTACGTTCGATTTGGAACGGGATTTGCCATTGCCGATGCCGCTCGGTTTATGTATTGAACCGACCAATCGATGCAACATGAGTTGCAAGTTCTGCCCAGTACATCTTGATGAGTTCGAAGGTGTGGTTGGTGGGCTCCGATTCATGGCATTCGATCTCTATGAAAAGATTGTTCGAGACGTCCAAGAAATGTGTCGAGCTACAGGTAGAAAATTAGTTAATCTTAATCTTTATGGTGATGGTGAGCCGCTACTCCATAAACAATTGCTAGAGATGATAAGGCTGGCTATCGATTTGCAGATTGCTGAGAATATTGTTGTAACCACAAATGCGTCAGCTCTGACAGCTTATATGGCAGAAAGACTTATTGTTTCCGGAACAACGCATTTGCGCGTGTCAATTTACGGTATGGAAAGTGCCTTCCATAAACAGTTGACTGGATCAAATGTTACTCCACAAAGAATTTTTGATAATGTTAAATATTTGAGGAAACTGCGAGATGCATCAGGCGCTACTTATCCTTGGATTTACGCGAAAATGATTGGTGCAAGTGAAACACGGGGTCAACTTGAACTTTTTAAGCAAAAGTACACGGGTGTCGCTGACGAGGTTAACGTGGAAAATCCAATTAATTGGAGCGGATATGCGGGGCACGACCTAATTGGGGCTCTTGATCCTTCGCATGAGTTTAATCAATCGAGTCTCCAAGGTTGGCATCGTAAAGCTAGGGTTAATAATGCCGAAAAGAAAATATGTACAACACCATTCCTCTCGCTAAATGTTAAGTCTGATGGCAAGGTGGTTATCTGTATTGTCGATTGGAGCAAGGGAACCATTGTGGGAGATATTGGGGAGGAATCTCTGGCTGCGATATGGAAAGGATCGCGACTGAGGGATTTTAGGCGGATGCATATTGAACAGAGGAGGTATGAAAACTCTTCTTGTCAAAATTGTAATGTCTTTTATAACAGCCCAGATAACATTGACGAGATTGCTGAAAAAGATGCAGCAAGGTTATTAAGTTGAGGCTTGCAGAAATCAATGTACAGCAAAATAGGTAAAATAATTTTATTTTGATTATTTAAATTAAATTTAATATCTAATATGAGTTTTGCTAAAAATAGAATATGAATAGTTGCAAACATAACGAAGCTATTGGGCGCCCAATTTTGATTTTCCCTAGTGGCATGCCACGCTCACTGGAATATTTGCGAAAATGTCTTGATGAAGAGCAAGCGGTCATTGGTGCTTCATCATTAGATTATGATGTTTCCAGAAATGAATATCCTTCATGGAATTATTTGCCCTATGTCAACCATCCTGAATTTAACGATGCATTAAAAAAAATAATTCTTCAATTTGATATTGGTGGAGTCTATTCGCCAAACCCTGTGGTGTGGAATTATTTGAATCGTGTCTTGAAGGAAATTGCTCCAAGTGTTCGATTGGTCAACGACTCACCCGTCGATACAGAGCTTAGTGCTTACCGTATGGCCAGAAATTATGCCTGTGCCTTGCTTGAAAGACCACTGCCGCTCGCCTCCGATTTGCCTGCTAAGTTGCCGTTGGCAGAAATTGAACTTGCGGCCTTGTTTCGGCATACAGACTTGATTCCAGGCATGTGTGATCATGAAAAACTTTGTGCCTTATACGAAATAGCTCGGCACAGTACCCAAGGTGATGTTGTCGAAATAGGCAGTTGGTGGGGGAAGTCGGCTTTTATATTGGCAAGATTATCGCGTTGCTACGCAATTGGAAACTTGTTATGTATTGATCCTTGGTCAAGTGAACATTTGATACAAAATGACGGAAATGGCTTAGTGGATAGCGTATCTGTTCAAATGAATACCGAGGAGGCTCTAAATGTTTTTTTAATGAACCTTATCCCTTACAGTTTTAATCATGTCAACTATTTGCGGATGCCATCAGCTGTTGGAGTAAAG
>JAUYQT010000057.1 GCA_030697085.1 Azonexus sp.
AGTCGTTCAGCCAACATGACGTTTAACTCCTGTAAATCATCAATCTGTGGCAACACAATACGGTATTCAGCTTTGCGCATCAAGGTTGCCCTGATCCAGATCGCGAACATCCGGCGCAGGTCGGGGCGATCGGCCAGCCAGTCGTTCAACAGGCTGAGCAAAATACTGATCGATGCGGGTGAGGTGGGGTGCTCTATCCGAAAAACCGCTGCAACCAGATTCTTGAGAGAGGCCAGTTCACTGTCCGGATAGGCGTTTTCGTCAATCAACAGGTATTTGTGCCGAGGTTTGTATTGTTGCACCAGCCCGGGGACGGCCGGGATCAGGTCAAAAATGTCGGTTTCGGCTGTCCAGCGGGCGCTGCCGTTGTAGAGAACAATCGGCAACACCGGTGGCAACCTTCCATCGGCCAACGCCCTCCCGGTTTTCAGCAGATCCTGATAGAGCAGCCCAACATAAACCATCATGCGTAGCGCCATGTATTTGTCGACGCTGCTTTGAAACTCTATGAGCAAATAGAGATAGACCCACTCACCGCCCACCTTTACCCGCCAGACAATATCGTCGGCCCGGTGCTGCAAGTCTTCGGTCACATAGTGGCCGGGAACGTTTTCCAGCGTTTCGTAATCCAGGCTGTGCAGCCAGGCGTCGGGAATAAATCCCAGGATCAGGTCGCGCACCAGTTCCGGACGGGAAAACAGAAATTTGTAGCTGCTGTCGTGTTCGTTTGCCATGTGGAAATCATAATATAGGGCACTCTGTTTGGGGATAACGTTGTGCGCAAATGGCCAATGTTGCGGTCAACCCCGCAGGCACTTCAAAAATCAAGCAAGTCATCCCCAAACTCATCTTGGCCCATTGCCGATCAGTTGTACCGGGTCAATTTTCGGGGGGGGTGAAACCACCTGTTACTTGAGGTGCCTATGCAGCCAATCACGGCTGAGTTGAGCTTGCACCAACGAACGCTGGACGAGATCAAAACAACTCGCCGGAAGCGCGGCGAGCGCCTCTTCAATCTCATGCTCTAGCCCCACCTCGATCATACCGGCGAGCAACTCGTCAGCCTGACGAATGTCCTTTTGCATTTTAGACCCGCCCTCGCCGCGCCGTAGCTGGGCAATAACCAGCTTATGGATGGCGAAGCGGGCGGGATCAGGCAAGTTGATCGGAAAAACATAGGTTCCGACGACCAGCCCGGGACGATTGAAACCGCCAAGCAAGTAATCCATGTAGCGCAGAGGGGTCGCCGCGATGCCGAGATCGGCAAAATAATGTGGCGTATCCGTTCCCGCTGCCGCATGCGTGGTAAGAAAGTCGAGCTTGATGCGAGTCTTACGACTAATAATGGCAGTTGACGGCTGGCGATGGTCAAGCTGCGGCACAGCGAAAAAAGTCGGATCGAATGCTTGAGCGGTAGCCAGAACATCGATGGGCTCAGCATTGCCTGGCAAAGCCAAACTGATACCTTGGGCGCGTGCAAAATCCATGTCGGTGGTTTTCAACTGGCTACCCCAGCGCAGGCCGAGCAAGTTGCCCAGCGCTGTCAGTGCGTGTGAGCCAACAAGCACCAGCCCTTTGCGAAATAGCCCAGTTTGAGCCAGATGCGCCATCACCCGAAAGTGTGCCGACTCCATGCTCATACCACCACTGGCAACAAAAGCGCGGGTGGTTGAGCGAAGAGCGGCAATAGCTTCACTGGCTTCTGCCTTACGCGTTTTCAGACGCTCGACCAAAGCCCGGGTTTCCGGGGTATCGCGACCAAGGGAAAGCCGCTTCAATTTGCCATCCGGGCCGGCTACCTGCCAATACCAGTAAGCGTAACCATTGGCGTGATTCAGATAGGGACTGCCGGCAACACCCCGCTCGAAGATGATGGCATTGAAAACCGAGGCCTCCTCCTGCAACTGGGTATACAGCATTTGTGTAACGGGGCTTTGAGCAGACATCGCAAAACTTGATTTGTAGTAGACATAAAAAGTCTACTACAAATCAATGAGGCGCATCGGGTAAGGAATAATAATACCGACCGCGCAGGCACTTCAAAAATCAAGCAACTCATCCCCAAACAACAGGCCACCAAAAACAAGCAACCCGGCACTTGGCCGGGTTGCTTGTTTTTGGTGGAGGGTATTTTTCAGTCCGAGCCTTGCGCAAACACAGCATCAATATGCTCAGCCTCAATCGCCTGATCAAACCACAGTTCAATTTGCGCTCTGGACGCCGAAGCGATCCG
>JAUYQT010000061.1 GCA_030697085.1 Azonexus sp.
ATTGCGCTCGCCGCCGGAGAGTGAGCTCACCGGCGAACGGGAGCGCTCTGGGGCAAAGAGAAAATCTTCAAGGTAACCAATAACGTGCTTGCGGGCGCCACCGATCTCGACGAAATCAGAGCCCGGAGAAATCACATCAATCAAGCTCGAATCCGGGTTGAGCTGGGTGCGGAACTGGTCGAAATAGGCAACGTCCATCTTCGTCCCCTGACGCACGATACCGGCATCCGGCTGCAGTTCACCGAGAATCATCCGCAACAATGTGGTCTTGCCAGCGCCGTTCGGGCCGATTACGCCAATCTTGTCGCCGCGCTGAATGCGGGCCGAAAAATCGCGCACAATAACGCGTTGACCGTAGTTTTTGCTGACATGCTCCAGTTCAGCCACCAACTTGCCGCTCTTGTCACCGGCATCGATCTGCAAATTAACCTTGCCCATCCGGTCACGCCGCGCCTGACGTTCAGCCCGTAGCTGGTCAAGCCGCTGAACGCGAAAAATAGCCCGCGTGCGGCGCGCCTCAACCCCTTTGCGAATCCAGATTTCCTCTTCCTTGAGCAACTTGTCGGCACGGGCATTCGCCAGACCTTCCTCATGCAACAGTTGCTCCTTGCGTTGCTGGTATTCGCCAAAACTGCCAGGGAAACTGGAAAGTTTGCCCCGATCCAGCTCAACGATGCGTGTGCAAACACGGTCGAGAAAGGAGCGATCATGGGTAATGAAAAATAGTGTGACGTTGGTCTCGATCAGCAGATTTTCCAGCCATTCGATCGTCGCAATATCGAGGTGATTGGTTGGCTCATCAAGCAACAACACCTCCGGCGTCACGGCCAGTGCCTGCGCCAGCGCCAGACGTTTTTTCTGACCACCGGAAAGCGTGCCAACCCTGGCTTCCGGGTCCAGCCCGAAACGTTCAATCACCTGATCGGCCTGCGCTTCATAAGCCCAGGCACCGCGTGAATCCAGTTCGTGCTGCAAGGTTTCCATGCGCGCCATGAGCACATCAAAGTCAGCATCGGCCTCACCCATCTGATGCGCCACTTCGTGATACTCAGCCAGCAGCTTCGAAGTTTCACCCATACCGGAAACCACAGCTTCAAAAACG
>JAUYQT010000131.1 GCA_030697085.1 Azonexus sp.
TGGGTGCTATCGCCCTGCAGGCTTTTTTTGTTTTCCTGGCCAGCGGGACACAACTGTTGCGTCAGGAACTGAGTTTTTCGCCGCAAATGGCCGAGGAAACGCTGCTCACGCGTGAATTCGAGATCCGCGACAAGCCGCGCAAGATCACCGTGCGTAACTCGACTTCACTCGACAATAACTGGCTCGGCCTCGAGATGACGCTGGTCAATAAGGCGACCGGGGCGGCCTGGCCGGCGGCGCGCGAACTGGCTTATTACTACGGCCGCGATGGGGGTGAAAGCTGGTCCGAAGGCAGTCGCGACGACGAGGTGGTTTTTCTCAATATTCCGCCCGGCACCTACTATCTCGCGGTCGACGCCGAAATGGCGCCGGAAAAGCCGGTGCCAGTGCGCGATACGATTGAAGTGTTCACCGCCAGCGCCGGCTGGTCGAACTTCATCATGGTGATGCTGTTTCTTGTTGTTTTTCCGGTCTTCACCCGCTTGCGTTATGCCGCTTTCGAGGCCCGGCGCTGGGCCGAAAGCGACCATGCGCCGGAGGGCAGCGATGATGCGGATGGGGACGATTGATGTTCAAGGGCTTTAACCTTGCGGCCGGCGTTCTCGCCCTTGCCCTGTTCGGCTATGCCCAGCATCAGGGCTGGAATATGTTCGATAACGTGGCGAATCCAGGGGCGGGCAAAGGCGGCGGCGCCAGCCGGATTTATCACAAATAAACGTGTGCGCTGTCCGGCTGGCACTCCATTTTTAGATCAGGCCTTCAGCACTCAGCGCCGCCAGCACGGCGGGAGGTGGGAGCTACATTTTTATCGTACACCGACACATTTCGGGCAAAGCGCGCTTATTTCCACCTCTGGACTTTCCAGGCGATGTCCAGCCTCGGCAAGACTGGTCGACAGCGCACTCATTACCGATTGCTCCTGTAGTTCCGTGACCCCACTGCATTTTGGGCAAACCAGAAACAGACTGGGGATTTGATGGGAAGCATGCCGGCAGGCAACGAAGAGATTCATGCGTCCGATCTTGTGGGCCAGGCCCTGTTCGATCAAAAAATCCAGTGCACGATAGACGGTAGGTGGTGAAGCACCGGGCCGGGCTTCTTTTATTTGAGCCAGAAGATCATAGGCCTTCACGCCGGTGGGGCTGTGGTAAAGCAGTTCCAGCACATCGCGACGGATCGCGGTCAAACTGGCACCCCTTGCCCGACAAGCAGCTTCGGCCCGATCAAGGGCGCCAGTGTGGTCACTATCACCTGGCGGACATTCAACGTCGGGAACTGAGGGTTTCATAAGTTTGGCCTTGGTGGTGCAAATGCAATGTTATAACATTGCATTTCCTGTATCCAGAAGCCCTTATGTT
>JAUYQT010000364.1 GCA_030697085.1 Azonexus sp.
AGCGCGAGAGCTTGCAGATGAAAGTTTGCAGCGCCGCACGAGCACCAGAGCTTTGGCTTCTTTTTGCACGCGGGTGAGAAATTTGAGCAGGTCTTCTTCATGGAGTAGGCGAAGTTGCAGGCGCATGGGGCTTGCAAAATAAGCATAGGCAAGGTCGGGGGCATTTTCCAGCGTTTGTTGTGCGCCGAATTCGTAGCTTATGCCAGGCAGGCGCATGTCGTGCTGTATGTCGCGGAGCATTTCGGTCCATTCGAGCCGTTGCTCCTCGCCGGCGATGCCTGAGTTTTGCAGTCGTTGGAAAACCCGGGTTCTTTCCTTGATTTCCTGTTCTTCTGTGCGGACTTGGCGCAGACGTTGTTCAATCTGGTTTTTGCCGTTTTCAGCGGTACGGCGTTGTTGTTCGGCTTGTTGGGCGTTGAGCAGGCTCCACCAGGCGAGCAGGCCGGCAGCGAGTAGCAGCAGCAAGGTGCCGAGGAGTGGCCAGCGGAGTTTTCTGAGATCGCGGACAGTAAATTTCATGGCGCGATTTTTCGGCTGATTTCGACTGCAAACGGGCGGGGTTGGGTGCTGTCATCAGCGCCATCTCCTCCACGCAGTGGGCGGCCCGGTTCGAGATCGAACGGCTGCTGCAAGATGTTCACGCTTAGGTTTGGGGTGTTACTGAGTTGCTCGGTGAATTGCTCGAAGATAGCCAGTGTTTGTCGGGTTGATGCGTTACTTGTCGGGCGGATGGTGCCGCGAATGATGGTGATTTCTTCTTCGCCGGTGAGGTCTTGTTTGCTTGCAGTTGTGACCATGGCGGCAACGCCTTGTCCTGCGGTCGACGGGTGGGAATGGCCAATTTTCCATTCGAGATTGTCGAGCGCGATGCTGGGTGTTTGATTCAGGGCGTGGCTGATAATGCGATAGGCTGCACCCGGTTGGCGTTGCTGGCGGATTAACTCGTTGTGACGGGTTGTCACCCGGCGCAGTGTTTCGTTGTCGACGCCTAGTTGCGGGAAGGTGGCGGCGATTTCCTGGTATCGCCTGTCGAGGTCCGTTTGGCTGGCAGCGAGCGCCTGGGTTTCTTCCCCCAGGGCATGGGCGCGATAGC
>JAUYQT010000237.1 GCA_030697085.1 Azonexus sp.
TCACCATCTTTCATACCGGTAGCGCGCCACAGGGCGCGAGCGCCGGCCATGTTACGGCCGTGGGTGGATGTACGGGAACGGTACTGAGGCATGGAAATCTCCGTCTAAAGCTGAGCGCCGAAACGCAGTAAAGAAAAGCGCGAACTATAATCGGCGAATTCTAGCCCACTCTTGGCCACCCATGCTTCTTCACCCCCAGTTCGACCCCGTGGCGCTATCGCTTGGCCCGCTTTCCATACGTTGGTATGGTTTGATGTACCTGCTCGCCTTCGTTCAGTTTATTTTACTGGGACGCTATCGAATCAAGACTCAGCCCGGCTTTCTGACCGTCGACCAACTGGATGACCTGCTGTTTTACGGCATGCTTGGCGTCATTCTCGGTGGGCGACTGGGCCAGGTTTTTTTCTACGAACCCGTTTATTTTCTCGCCCATCCGCTGGAGATATTCGCCATTTGGCAGGGCGGCATGAGCTTTCATGGCGGCTTTCTGGGCGTGCTGCTGGCGATCCTGCTTTGGGCCAGAAAGCATCAATTCGCCTGGCTGGACGTCGCCGATTTTATTGCCCCTCTTATCCCTTTAGGTCTGGCGACCGGGCGCATTGGCAACTTCATCAATGGCGAACTTTGGGGACGCGTCACCGACCCCAGCCTACCCTGGGCCATGGTGTTTCCGCAGGCCGGCGACCTGCTGCCGCGCCATCCTTCGCAGCTCTATCACGTGGGACTTGAAGGCATTCTCCTCTTCGTCATCCTTTGGCTTTACACCCGCAAGCCGCGCCAACGTGGCGCTGCATCTGGCGTATTTCTAATCGGCTACGGTGTTTTCCGTTTCGTCACTGAACTTTTCCGCGAACCCGACACCGGTATTTTCGGGCACTCCTACAGCATCAGCATGGGGCAATGGCTGTCGCTGCCGATGATTCTGCTTGGCATAGTGCTGCTTACGCTCGCCTGTCGCAAGCGCCCCTGAGCCGATACATCCAGCGCCGCCCGATACTCGTATAATTATGGATTACGAACTTTAATTCACCAGAGGAATCCAGCCATGCAACGTCCATTCAAGGTTCTCGGTATTCAACAAATCGCCATCGGCGGCCCCTCCAAAGCCAAGCTTCGGACACTGTGGGTTGATATGTTCGGCCTGGAAGTCAGCAGCACCTTCGTCTCGGAACGCGAAAATGTAGACGAAGACATCTGCGCCATGGGTAGCGGCCCGTTCAAGGTTGAAGTCGACCTAATGCAACCGCTCGACCCGGAAAAAAAACCAGCCGTACACACTACGCCACTCAACCACGTCGGCCTGTGGATTGACGATTTACCCACCGCCGTTGAATGGCTTTCAGCCAATGGCGTACGTTTTGCGCCGGGCGGAATTCGCAAAGGCGCCGCCGGTTTTGACATCACATTTTTACACCCGAAAGGCAACGACGAATTCCCGATTGGTGGCGAAGGTGTCTTGATCGAGCTCGTACAAGCCCCACCAGAAGTGATTTCGGCCTTCAACAAACTGGCCGCGCAGTAATCCTTTCGATGGCAGATATTCCCGAGAAAGAACTCGAGGAAAGCCGCGCCGCACTGGCCCCGACAATGGCGGCCATTGCATCGATACTGCCGCTGCTGTCCAAACCTCGGCCGTTACGCTTTGACAGCGCCCTAAACCAGCGCTGGATTGAAGCCTGTACGGCTCTGACGGCGGCTTGGGGTAATCGCTTTGGGCCGGGCACCGAAAAAGTTCGTCCTGCGATTTTTGACTTGTACCGCATCGCAATAGAAACCGCCGACGCGGAGAGCCTCCGTCTTGGCGAAGCGCTTGCCAGCGCTGCCGACCAACTGGAGTGCTTCGCGCCCAGCCCCCGTTTGATTGCCGCCATCGCTGCCTGCATTGAGTCGCTAGGCGACAAGGAAGGCCTGGAACACCCGGCTTTTTCTGAGCGCGCCAGCCATTTTGCTCAGCGACTGGAATCCGTAGTTGCACCTGGGGCGCCCGCATGTCAGCGATCCGCCATCCTCGACAGCCTGTTTGTCAGCGAAGCCAACGAGCTTCTGGAACGGATGCGGGATGCTTTAGAGCGGCTGCCCCCTGACGCCTACGCGCTGAAGCTAGCCGCAGCAGAGCTGGCAAAGGCTGCTGAAAATGCGGAGATGGTTGACGTCATGCAACAGGCTTGCCAGCTAGTCGAGAGCATGAAAGTCGAGGGCAAGAATCTTGATGACGAACTGGCCAGAAAAGTGGTTAGCAAAAGCCTGGAGCAGCTTGCCGCAGCAATTGCTGCGGTCAACCTTTAAATTGGGCGAAAAATACCGAGCGCCAAACGCTTGCCATCGCTGGTATTGGCAATTTCCGAGGTGATTTCGACCGGCAGCACGGAACCATCCGAACGATAAATTTCAGTTAAAACTGCGCCACGGAATTGCCCACTCGCCATTTGGCGGAAATGATCATCGATTTTTAATGCGGAAGCCTTCGGATGGAGCATGCGTTGATCCTTGCCAACCAGATCGTGGCGCTTGCATCCAAAGAGCTTTTCCGCCTGGCGATTTGCATCCAGGATGATGCCGCTTTCACCATCGGCCAACAGCAAGGCATCTCGTGATGCATCAAATACGGCCCTCAACCGCTCAGTCGCGGTCTTCGCCTCGCGCCGGGCCTCTTCAGCTTCGTACTCAACCAGGGCCAGTGTCACCAGATTAGCGACGGCGTGGGCAAACAAGCGGTGCGCAGTTGTCCATGGCAAATGCGAACCTACTTGCTCAAAACTAAGTACGCCTTGCAATTCGCCGCGAATATGTATCGGAGTATCGAGGCGAGCGGTGACCTTGTGCGGGGCCAGATAGCCTGCGGCCAGTTCGCTCATCTCGGGCAGCAATAAAGCATCCTCGGTAGCGCTACGGCGCCTCCCGGCCAGGGACTGAAAATAAATCGGGCACTCACTCGCCTGCAATACGATACCGCTACTGTGTTTTGTTGCGCCCCGTTCAAACAACTCCAGGCAGCGTAGCTCATGCTTGCCCTCGACCAACGCCCAGATACTGACCCGTTCGATACCGGACATTTGCGCAGCCGACTCAGTGAGAATACTCAGCGTCATGCTGAGCGACGCCTCTTTGAAGTAGGCACCGCGAGAGAGACTGGCGACGCCTTCCTGCAAGTCGATCGGTGACATAAGCGAGATGGTGCCGCTCGAATTCCGCATCGTTTCCATTAATTGATCACCCTAAACAGCCTTCTAACAGGCAGAAATGAATGTTCGCAATTATAGGAAGCCGCTACTCACCAGTCTGTTAATTCCTCCACGCCGATTGAATTAAATATCACTTTCGTAATATTTAATTTATTCCGCCCCCGGAGTGGTCTTGAAGATAAAGGCGACTTTGTGGACCTCCGTAATCCACACCAATCCATCGCCAAAATGGCCGGTCTGCGCCACTTCAGTGACGCGCTGAAAGATCACCTCCGCCACTTCATCCGGGGCGACGATTTCAATGCGCACCTTGGGCGTGTAGTCAGTCAGCTCATCCTTGATATTGTGGTGCGAAACATGACGTGACGGCGCGCTACAGCCCTCAACCTTGGTTACCGTCATCCCGGGAAAGCCAGGGAGCGCGACCAGAGCATCGCGCAGTCCGGCTAACTTGTTGGGACGAATAATTGCCTTGATCTCTTTCATGCTTCGACTTTCTCCTCATCAAACCAGCGATAAATAGTCGGCAAAACCAGCAAGGTCAGCAGCGTACAAGTAATCAAGCCGCCGATCACGACAATAGCCAACGGCCGTTGCACTTCTGAACCCGGTCCATCCGAGAACAAGAAGGGGATCAAGCCGAGCATCGCTACAGTTGCCGTCATCATCACCGGGCGGAACCGTAGTGTCGCCCCTTCGATCACGGCCTCCTGCACCGTTCGCCCCTCTTCGCGCAAACCACGAATGTAGGACACCAGAACAACCCCGTTCAGCACGGCAATACCCCACAGCGCAATGAAACCGACCGATGCCGGCACCGACAGGTACTCACCGGAAATGAAGAGCCCGATGATGCCGCCGATCGATGCGAACGGCAGCACAGTGATGATCAGCGTGGCAAACCGTAACGAGTTAAAGAGGACAAAAAGCAGGAAGAAAATTGCCGCAATAGTGATCGGAACAATCACCGTCAAGTGACCCAAGGCGCGCTCCATATTCTGGAACTGGCCGCCCCACTCGAGGTAGTAGCCCTCTGGCAATTTGACCTGAGACTCAACTTTCTTTTGCAACTCGGCCACAAAGCCGCCGAGGTCACGATCTTTGACGTTAACACCGACCACAATGCGCCGCTTCCCAAGTTCCCGCGAAATCTGTGCCGGGCCATCCATGACGCTAATTTTTGCCACATCGGCCAAACGCACTTGGGCACCATTCGGTGAGGTAATCAACAAACTGGAAATGGCTTCAACATTGTTGCGGAAGCTCTCTGGCAAGCGAACGCTACCGGGAAACCGCTTCGCGCCCTCAAAGATCTCCGTTGCCACTTTGCCGCCAATCGCTGTTTCCAGCACATCATTGACATCGGAGACGTTCAAACCCAATCGCGCGATGGCCTGACGATCAATTTCGATCGACAAATACTGTTGACCGCTGACCCGCTGGACACGCATATCCCGCGCGCCGTCAAGACCTTGGGCCACCTTACCAATATCGTTGGCAACTCTCTTCAGTTCCTCCAGGTCATCGCCAAAAACCTTCACGGCAATATCTGATCGAACCCCTGTCACCATCTCGGCCACCCGGGCCGAAATCGGCTGCGCCATGACCACCTGGACGCCGGGCAAGACCTTGAGCTTCTCGCGCATGGCTTCCTGAATGGTGTCCTGAGTCCAGCCATCCGGCCATTCGGCGCGTGGTTTCAGGCTGACGATGGGTGTCGACTCATTGGCTCCTTGCGGATCTGCCGGCGATTCACCGCGACCAATACTAGAAACAGCCGACTTGACCCCCGGCACTTGCATGACCAGACGCATCGCTTCCATTTCCATCTTGATCGACTCATCAAGCGAGATATTCGGCACCCGGTTGATACCCGGGACGACTGAGCCTTCATTCATTTCCGGGATAAACGCTGTTCCGAGGAAAGGTACCGTAGCCACCGTCAAGCAAAAAGCAATCACCGAAGCGCCAACGGTTTTTTTCTGGTTCGTCATTGTCCAGTGCAGCATTTTCAGATATCGCTGCTTCATGATGGCGATCAGGCGGGTATCGTGATCGCCATCATGCGCCGGTGCCTTGAGCAAATAGGTCGCCATAACCGGTGTCAGCGTCAATGAGAGCACCAGAGAAATAGCCAGCGCGATGGCAATCGTGTAAGCCAGCGGCGCGAACATTTTGCCTTCCATGCCCTGCAAGGTCATCAGCGGCAGGAAAACGAGAATGATGATGCCAACCCCGAAGATTACCGGAGTGGCGACCTCAACCACCGCGTGGAG
>JAUYQT010000411.1 GCA_030697085.1 Azonexus sp.
CATCAGTGTTGGCATCGCCTGCCGGGTAGCCTGTGGGGTTGATGACGATTGGTACGAAATGGCCAACGTCGAATTCAAATTCGGCGGGGCTGCGGGTCTGGTTATACATCAAGACTTTACGGCCTGCACAGACGTTGGTCAGACCATTGTTTTCGGCGCTTGTCAAGCCGTAACCGGCCATGCGCACGTCCCGTTCGATGAGGTAGGCGGCGAGCGTGGCGTTGTTGACAGCATCCAGTCCGGAATTGGTGCCACGGCGTTGCCCTTCAACGAAACTCATTGAATTGACGACGACCAGCACGGTAATCATGCCAATGACGAGGCCAACCATCATTTCGATAATAGATAAGCCTGATTGGCGAGTGGAAATACGCATTGGTCGGTCCTCAGTTACGGCTAATCTGCGTGACGTGGCGGTGGTTGGAGGCGTCCTTTTGCCCCGGCATCTGCCATGTCAGATCAATGCTAACCTGCTGCTGGTTGATGGTAACGACAGCCTTTGCCGCCGGTAGTGACTGCAGCGCGCTCTGCCAATTGATGTTGCACTTAGTGGTACTCTTTGCGGTATAAGTGCCGGCACAGTCGGCGATTGCTGTGGGGGCTAGCCCCCAAAGCCCAGCTTCGATCTGGTTGCTGACCAAAACGGCCTGGCTGCGCTGCATGTTGGCACCAGAGAGGCGCACGGCACCGGCCTGAAAACCGATCAGTG
Source organism: Azonexus sp. (assembly GCA_030697085.1). Classification (GTDB taxonomy): domain Bacteria; phylum Pseudomonadota; class Gammaproteobacteria; order Burkholderiales; family Rhodocyclaceae; genus Azonexus. Next base: position 710 of record JAUYQT010000411.1, read on the forward strand.
CCAATATGCCTAGCGAAAAGACGAGGATCGCGAGCATAGATTCAAGCAGTACAAAGCCGTGTTGCGGAGCGTATGAACGGGTCAGCATTTTCTAGGATCGTCCGAGGCGGTGACAGCCGGGTCGCACATGCGAATCAGGCCGCCGTTGGTTACGCCAATTCGTAAGCAGCGGATGTCTCCGCCACTGGCAACACAGCTTCCTGTCAAGTCAGAGACATCAATCGCCACTTGCGGGCTTGGGGTGAGCGTGTCTTGGCAATCGCTATTGGTGGGCCGCGTATTTTTGTCGATGATCATGCCTAATGCGCCAAAGCAAGTGCGTGGATTGGGCACGGCGAACGATGTTGTCGTACTGTTGGGGATGGTTCCTTTGGCGAGAATTAGAGGGGTGCTGCCGCAGCCGCCGGAGGGGAAGCTGGCATTTTTATCAGCTGCGCTGCCGCATTTGCCGATTACTGGGCACAGACTGATTACCCAGCCGGGACCAGAGTTGGATTCAGCACAGCTGTCGTCCAGGCTTGAAGTAAATGACAAGAAGACCCGTCGATTGGCGCGAATCGCCTCCGATCGCGCAGTCTGAAGCGCACCTTGCACTGCTTCGGCAGTGCTGTGGACCCGTGTGTTGCGTATCCAGTCGGTAAGCGCCGGCAGTCCGGTGGCGGAAACGATACCAAGAATGGCAACGACCACCATGACTTCAACTAGATTGAATCCGCCGGATCGCCGGAGGGAAGTGATCGTCAACATTCTTGCCCCGAAATTAGCCAGCAACTCTTACTGACCGATGCACCCTTGAACACGGTGCTCGTCTGCTCGTTGCTTTCATTGACGTTGTATGTGCCCTCGTTGTTGACTAGCGCCGCCGCCGATAGAGTAAAACCTTGACCACTATTCGTCAGCGTGCAACTAAGCGTGAAGCTCTTGGCGGCAGGTGCATTGACTCGACAGCTACCATCGCCGTAATTGCGGTTGTCAAGATAGGATTGTTCGAGTTGTGAACGCCACATTGAAAGCGCGCCTACGGCTTCGCTGGCACGCGCCCGACGGGTGTAGTCTGAATAGGCGGGCAAGGCCACCGAGGCCAAAATAGCCATAATAGCCACAGTGACCATGAGCTCAATTAAGGTAAATCCCTTGGCGTGTTTTACGGTTATCACGATTAAAGCTCCGGTTAGCGAGAATGATGATTTGCTACATTTGCACTATAACGGTCGAGTGCTACGTCTTGGGGGTGGTGCCGATTGATGGTCAGGTGCTGGCGATGAGCGGTTGGTGTGCTCTGGTTTTTGGCGTTTTTTCTAACCCGAATTTTTCGCGCGCCGTGTTAAGGCACTGTGTTCTACCAACTACGAAACTTGCCCGATAATTTTCGTTCCGACTGTTAGCAATTTAGCAGACGAGGAAGTGACTAATTGGCAGAAGTTTTTGAAAGGAGCCTGATTA
>JAUYQT010000497.1 GCA_030697085.1 Azonexus sp.
GAACCGCGCGAACTGGTTGCCCGTGTGCGCAGCATTTTGCGCCGGCGGGAAAATACCCAGAGCAACCCGGCCCGCCAAATTGCCGAATTTTCCGGCTGGCACTTCAACCTCGGCAACAACACCCTGCAAGCCGCCAATGGCGAGGAACACCAACTCAGCACTTCTGAGGCGGAGCTGCTCAAGGTCTTCGTCAACAACCCGAACCGCATTTTGCAGCGCGAACAATTAATGGGCACGCGCGACGTCTCGCCGACCGACCGCAGTATCGACGTCCGCATCTCCCGCCTGCGCCGCAAGCTGGAACCGGACGCGGCGTGCCCGGCCTTGATCAAAACGGTGTACGGCGCCGGCTATTTGTTCCTTGCTACGGTCAACTGGAAAAATGAGGCGATTTTCACGGGTTAAGACGAGAAGGACCAATCGAATAGCAGGCTCGTTTTGAAGATGAAAAGTTGCACACTTTTATCCAATCCATTTCACGCAGATCGACAACATTTGCGCCTGACTTGAAATGATTCAGCCGTAAAATATTTGATGAGAAACTTGAAATTGCTTTCTATACAATGAGTTATATTAAATAGCATCTTGTCAAAATGAGGTGGCACATGGACGCGGTGCTTGTGGAAAAGTTCATCATTGAGGCGGGGCCGGCCGGCGTGATGGCTGAAGCCATCGAGAAAGCCTTTGCCGGAACCAGTCGTTCGACGGTAAATCGTCGCTTAACCGAGCTGCTTGCATCCGGGCTGATTCGCATGCAAGGACGAGGGCGAACAACGCGTTACATGGCGACCGGGCCAATCATTGCCTTGACTGAACCGCACTGGGCTGAAAATCAGCCCTTTTTCAGGTCGACCGTACGGCCAGCAGTTGCTTCTATGGTCCTAGGGCCAGCAGTTGCTTCTATGGTCGTAGCATTCACTCGTCTTCATCGTGCAACTGGAACTTGCTCGCCAGTTGTTGCTGGACATTGCCTGGCACTGCGGCATAGCGGGAGAACTCGATGGTGTAGCTGCCCTGGCCCCCGGTTAGCGACTTCAGCCGCGACTGGTAGTCGTTGAGTTCGGCGAGCGGCACTTCGCCGGCAATCGCCGTCATGCCATGTCCCCGCCCATCAGTCCCGGTGATGTGGCCACGCCGGCTGGCCAGATCGCCGGTCAGATCGCCGATGGCGCTTTCCGGGACGACGATTTCGATATTGACAATGGGCTCAAGCACAATCGGCCTGGCGGCGCGGATCGCCTCGATCACTGCCTTGCGCCCGGCGATGACAAAGGCCACTTCCTTGCCATCGACGGCATGCGTCTTGCCATCGAAAACCGTCACTTTCAGGTCGTCGACCGTATAACCCGCGACGACACCACCTTCCAGCCCCTGGCGCACGCCCTTCTCTACCGCCGCCATGAAAACGCCGGGAATGACGCCGCCCTTCACCGCATCGACAAACTCGAAACCCTCACCGCGCCCCTTCGGCTCAATGCGCAGATGCACCTCGCCGAACTGGCCGGCGCCGCCGCTCTGCTTCTTGTGGCGATGGCTGCCTTCGGCCGCACCGGTAATCGTTTCGCGATAGGGAACGCGCGGCGGCTTGGTATCGACCTCCAGCTTGTACTGGCTGACCATCTTCTCCAGCTTCGACTTGAGATGGATTTCACCGAGGCCGCGAATCACCGTCTCGTTGCTGCTCGGGTGGCGCTCAACGACAAAGGTCGGGTCTTCCATCGCCAGCTTGCCGAGAATATCGAACAAACGCTGCTCGTCGCCCTTCTTCTTCGTTTCAACCGCCAAGCCGGCCATCGGCTGCGGAAATTCGAGCGGCAACAGACGGATGTGATCCTCATCGTGCGAATCGTGCAACACACAGTCGAATTCGATTTCCTCAACCTTGGCAATGGCACCAATATCGCCCGGCAGCAAAGCCTCGACTTCGACCGTCTCCTTGCCCTGCAACTGGTAAAGATGCGCCACCTTGAATGGCCGCTTGCCGTCACCGACGAAGAGTTGCATGTCTTTCTTCATCGTGCCCTGATGCACACGGAAGACCCCGATCTTGCCCATATACGGATCGGCCACCACCTTGAAAACGTGGGCCAGCACATGCTTTTCGGCATCCGGCTCGGCCTGGAAAGGCTCAGTCACATCACCCGGCTCACCCTTGTAGAACGGCGGCAGATTGCCTTCCAACGGATTCGGCGCCAGCGCGGCCAACACATGCAAAAGCGCCTTGATGCCGGCGCCCGTCCTGGCGGAAACAAACATGATCGGAATCAGGTGGCCTTCACGCAGCGCCTTTTCAAACGGCGCATGCAGATCGGCCAGACTCGGATCGGTGCCCTCTTCGAGATAGCGGGCGAGCAGGTCTTCGTCTTCCTCGACAATCTGATCAATCAACGCCCGATGGGCCGCAGCAACGGATTCAAAATCGGCATCGCCGGCATCATGCCCAAGCACCTCGACGACATCCGCCGCGCCCTGCGCCGGCAGATCGAGCAACAGGCACTGCTTGCCGAAACGCTGGCGAATATCGGCGACCAAACCCGGCAAATCGAGGTTGTCAGTGTCAATCTTGTTGATGACGATCATCCGGCACAGTTTGCGCTCAGCCGCGTGGCGCATCATGCGCTCGGTCATCAATTCAATGCCGGTTTGGGCGTTGACCACAACCAGCGCCGTATCGACCCCGGCCAGCGCCGCAATCGCCTGCCCGGCAAAATCCGGATAACCCGGCGTGTCGATCAGGTGAATATGGGTATTTTCGTAGCCAAAATTGACAATGGCTGAAGCCAGGGAATGGCCGGCTTCTTTTTCCTGGGCTTCGAAGTCGCAGACGGTACTGCCTTTTTCAACGCTCCCTTTGCTTTGAATCGCCCCAGCCTGAAACAACAGCGCCTCAATGAGGCTGGTTTTGCCAGTCGCCCCGTGACCGACAAGAGCGATGGAACGTAGCGTCTCGGTAGCAGATTCCGACATCTTTTTCTCCGTTAATTTGTTTGAAATTAGCGATTAAACATTTTACGCTTGGGAACACGTATGCGCTCACCCGTATTACCGCATGCATG
>JAUYQT010000542.1 GCA_030697085.1 Azonexus sp.
GCACGTAGAGGCTCATCGCCAGACCGACCCCGTCGCTCAGCGACTCCATCAGTTCGATGTCGCCGACCGCGGCGCGCGCCTCGTAATCCTCGCGGTAGCCGGCCGGAAAGGCGTTGATGTAGCGGGCATGGAGCAGGTTGCCGCGCTCCTCGCCGCAACGCTCGCGCAGCGATTCGAACAGTTCGTCCTGCCAGCGCCGGGAAACCTGGACCAGGCGGCGCTCGATGGCGGCGACATCGTATTCCGGATTGCTCCCCGGTTTGGTATGGACAATGATCAGGATGCGGGCCAGCGCCGACTCGGAGACCTGAACATTGAACTCGCTCGAAGTGCCCTGAAACGCCTCCATCAGGACGCGCTGCATGCGCTGGCGGAGGGCGGTGTCGTAATTCTCGCGCGGCGCGTAGATCAGGCAGGAGAAGAAGCGGCCGAAGGTGTCATGGCGAACAAAAAGCCGCGTCCGCTGGCGCTCGCCGAGACCGAGGATGCCCATGACCACGCTGTAGAGTTGTTCGGGGTCGATCTGCAGCAGTTCGTCCCGCGGGTACTGTTCGAGGATGGTCATCAGCGCCCGGCCGCCGTGGCTTTGCGGCCGGAATCCGGCGCGTTCGAGAACCGTCCTGACCTTCTGGCGCAGGAGCGGAATCGTACTCGGACTGATGCTGTACGCAGTGGCGGCAAAGAGTCCGAGGAAGCGTTGTTCGCCGATCACCCGGCCCGCTGGGTCGATCCGCTTGACCCCGACGTAATCGAGGTAACCCGGCCGGTGCACCGTGGATCTGGCGTTGGCCTTGGTCAGCACCAGCAGGCGTGGTTCGAGGGCGATCCGTTTGACCTCGGGCGGCAGCGCGGCAAACGAGATCGAGTGTTCATGCCCGGTTTCGCGCAGGATGCCGGCCCCGGTGCCGGGAACGATGCGCAGCACGCAGTCGTTCGCTTCGGCACAAAGAGCATCTTCGCCAAGCAGTGTGTACTCGCGATAGCCGAGCAGCGTGAAATTGCCGGCTGCCAGCCATTTCAGGAAGGCGATGTCCTCGGCCGCGTCAACTGGATTAATCGGCGGCAGCGCGTTCTCCAGCCCGGCGATCAGGTCGGCGAGCTGCTGGCGCATGATCGGCCAGTCGTCCACGGCGGCGCGCACGTCGCCAAGGATTTTCGTCAGCCCCTGCTGCAGGGCTTCCAGGTGCACCGGGTCAGTGCGCCGGTCGACCTCGACATGAATGATTGACTCGAGGCCACCAGCCGCATCGTCGCCTTCATCGGTAATATCCTGCAAATTGCCGTCGGCATCGCGGCGCATCCGCATCAGCGGGTGAATGATCAGGTGCACGGTCAGCCCCTGACGGTTGACCTCCATGGTGATCGAGTCCACCAGGAAGGGCATGTCTTCGCTGATGATCTCGATGATCGTATGCGTCGATTGCCAGCCATGCTCTTCCGGTCGCGGGTTATAAACCCTGAGCCGGGCGGCACCCGGACTGAAGCGGCGGGCGAAATGCCAGTGTGACAAAGCCGCCCCGTAAAGATCCTGGGCCGAGCGCTCGGCCAGATCTTCGCTCGCCACCTGGGCGTAGTAACGTTGCGTGAAGGCTTCGGCAAGCGCCGCAACGTCCGCCGGCTGGCGCTTCCGGATCAATTCGAGGACCGCCGTCAGCGGACTCATTTCCTTGTGTTCGTTTGGGTTGAGCATTGCTTTTCCTTTGGTGTCGTGCGACTAGTCGAGCCTTCCTCGGCGGGAAAGTCTGTCGTGCCAGCCGGCGTTTCCTCATCTGGCCCGATTGCCTTCGCCATCGGCAGTATCTAAATCGCCGCAAGCCCGATTGAGGTCAATTGGGTGAATATTCGCTGGTGCGCAAGGTATCCATTGCGTGAGCAATATATGACAGAAACGGTGGCGAAATGTGTCATGTTTATCGACCACTGATCGTTTGCCTCCCTAAACCGGGCATTCGGCCACATCCGATCGATGCGGCGGCCTGTTGAAAACTGCCAAAACGCGAAATTTACCGCTTTTTCGCGGTTGACCGCAGCATTGGCCTGGCCAGTAGCACTAATCAATAAGCAATAGGTTTAATATTCCGCGCAATAAACGAGCCATACAATTTAAAAAAACTTTGGGGGTCAAAATGTTTTGGGGGAAATCAGGGAAATTGGCGGCGGCCAACCAGGCGCTGCTTGAGTCACAGGAACGTGAACAGCGGCTGCAGCAAGAGATTGAGTCGTTGAAGTGGTCGCTGGCAGAAGAAAAAAACCTGTCCTCGAGGCAAGACCAGGAGTGCCAGACACTGAGGGCTGTATTGACCCATTTGAGTGCGTTCAGTGAAACATTGGCAGGTTCGCAGCAGAGCCTTGGGCAGATGGCCAATCTGCTGAAAGACGAACGCAATCAGGCGATTGAAGCGGCAGAGGTTTCCATTGCCAGTGGCCAAACGACCACCGAGATTGCGTCGAATCTTCACCGCCTGGCGGAAGACTCTGCCGTCACCGCCAAAGAGGTCGAGACCCTTGCCAAGCAAGCTGACCAGATTAGCGCCATCGTGCAGTTGATTCACGAAATCGCCGATCAGACCAATTTGCTGGCCCTCAATGCGGCAATCGAAGCCGCCCGGGCGGGAGAGTCGGGGCGAGGCTTCGCGGTCGTCGCGGATGAAGTGCGCAAACTTGCCGAGCGGACGGCAAAAGCAACGAAGGATATCGAAGTGCTGGTCGTCAATATTCGCCAGAATTCGGCAACCGCAAAGCAGGCCATGGACGTTCTCTCTTCCAGCGCCGACGACTTCAGTCAGCGGGGGGCAAAAGCGACGATGGATATGCAGCAATTGATGCAACTGTCACGCAAGATGGAGCACGTCATCGCCGGCAGTGCCTTGAAGAGTTTCGTCGAACTGGCCAAGGTCGATCATCTCGTTTTCAAATTTGGCATTTACATGGGGCTTTTTGGCTTGTCTGAAGTCAATCCATCCAACATCGCCTCACATACCCACTGTCGCCTCGGACAGTGGTATTACCAGGGAGAAGGTAAGGAGTGTTTCAGCCGGATGGCGGGTTACCGAGAAATTGAAGCACCCCACGTCGACGTGCACCGAAACGGCATCGCGGCCATTGAGGCAAAAAATTCCGGGAATCTCGAGGCCATGCTGGCTGCCGTCGCCGCGATGGAACGGGGAAGTGTCGGCGTCATCGACAACCTGCAAAAAATGGCGGATCAAGCGCTAAATGACGAAGCCCTCCTTTGTCACCATTGATGTCCTATTGCGCGCTAAATTGAGCTAAACGGCGGTGGTCCCGAATCAGGTGACCACCGCCAAGCTTTCAGCAAAATCAGAAATTTGCTGGTTTTTTGCGGTCGACCGCAGCAATGGCCGGGTTGCGGCAGAAATCGCCTTAGCCAGCGTCTGCAAGGCCGGCGTCAGGGGCGCCTCGCGCTGGCGAAGCATTCCGGTCGGCACCTGGGCAATTTCAAGCGGCAGCGTTTTCACGGCCAGATCGCTGTAATGCGGCGATTGCTCAACAACCCGGCGCGGCATCAGCGTCCAGCCAAGACCGACAGCAACACAGCCGAGAATACCTTCCAGCGTGCCAAACTCCATGGCATCGGCCAGCGGATACCCGAGCGTTCGTTGCCAGGCGAGGGCGTGGGCCCGGTAGGCACAGCCTTCACGGAAAAGAATGAGCGGTTGTTGCGCCGCGTCAGCGCCAAGAGCGGAAATTTGCACCAATTCCTCGACAACCAATTCATCAAACACCAGTTCGGGGTGCAACACCGGGCCCGCGACAAAGGCGCAGTCGAGTTTATGGTTAAGAACGCTTTCGATGAGCCAGGCGCTGGTATTGGTAGACACCCGCAACTCAAGGCGTGGATGCTGTCCACACAGCGCTTTCAGCGCACCGGGCAGGTGCAGCGCAGCGAAGGTTTCCATGGTGCCGATACGTAGCTCCCCTTCGCTTTCACCCGCCAGGCGAACGGCGGCGATTGTTTCACGCTCCAGACGCAGCATGCGCCGGGCGTAATCAAGCAGCACGCGGCCCGACGGCGCCAGTTCCAGGCCGCGCCCTTTGCGGAAAAACAACTCGGCACCGAGATCCGCCTCCAGCCGACGAATGCGGTTGGTCACGTTGGATTGCACGGTATTCAACTTGCGCGAGGCGGCCAGAATACCGCCTTCTTCAACGACGGTTTGAAAGGTCCGCAGGGCAATCAGTTCCATGACATATCTCCAAATCAGAATGGTGAGTACTTAACAATTCATTTGTAGAGATAGCTTACCCCGGTTATCGTCAGACTTCAAAACGAAAAGGGCAACGCCATGAACGAACAGCGAGAACGCATCAAGGTGCTCAGCGCCGGCATTTTCAGCTTGATGCTGGTCCTCGGTGTCGCCCGCTTTTCCTACACGCCACTGCTGCCGCTGATGCAAGCGCAGGCCGGGCTGGGCATTGCCGAGGCGGGCTGGCTGGCGGCGATCAACTACGCCGGCTACCTGAGTGGCGCGCTGGCCGCTTCCCTGATCAGCGATCTGGTACTCAAGGACCGTCTTTATCGAATCGGCATGATCGTCGCCATACTCAGCACGGCAGTGATGGGCCTGACGACCGATGTGACAATCTGGGCGCTGTCGCGTTTCTTTGCCGGCCTCTCCAGTGCTGCCGGCATGCTGCTCGGCACCGGGCTAATCCTCAACTGGCTGATCCGCCACAATCACCGCAGCGAACTGGGCATCCACTTTGCCGGCATCGGCCTGAGCATTGCCGGCTGTGCCGCTGCCGTCGCCGTGATGAGCCACTGGCTGGACTGGCAACAACAATGGTTCGCCTTCACCCTGGTCGGCTGCCTGCTGCTGATCCCA
>JAUYQT010000628.1 GCA_030697085.1 Azonexus sp.
GCCACTCGTGCCGGCCGCGCCTTGATCCTTTGCCCTTCTTTCGTTCCGCCATCGCTGTTGCTCCCGTGAGTGATTGGTCTCGGGAGCAATTCTCGTCATCGCGCGCAACGAAGGGAAGAACGCCGTTGGGTTACCGCTTACTGCTCAGCAGCCCGGACATCAAGCCCGACAGCATGATCGACAAGCGTTTCGAGTTTGATGGCTTTGGTTGTTCCGGCGAAAACAAATCGCCGGCTTTGCATTGGCGTGGCGCGCCGGCTGACACAAAGAGCTTTGCGGTCACCGTATACGATCCTGATGCGCCGACTGGTTCGGGTTGGTGGCACTGGTCCGTCATCAATCTGCCAGCCGAAGTGAACGCCTTGGCTGCGGATGCCGGTGCCGTCGGTGGCGGCAAGCTGCCCGCCGGCGCCAGCCATGTGCGTATCGATTACGGTGTTGCAGGTTGGGGCGGCACCTGCCCGCCGCAAGGTGACAAGGCGCATCGCTACATCTTTACGGTTTATGCCCTAAAGACCGCCAAGCTGGAGATACCGGCTGATGCCACCGCAGCACTGGCCGGCTACATGATCAATGCGAATGCAATTGGCAAGGCCAGCTTTGTGGCCAACTATGGTCGCGCCAAGCCGAACTGATCGCCCCGCGCCGCTCCCTGTGATTTTTTGCGTGCATTCCAGCGCCTGGATTGCACGCAAGGCCGCGCTCAATCGAGCAGCATGGCCTCACGCAGCGCCGCCGGAAGCAGCTTTCTGTGCCAGAAATCATCATGGCCGAAATTGTTTTCAACCCGGAGCGCACAGCCTTTATCCAGAGCCAGTTGTGTCGGCTTGCCACCCTCGCGCAACTTGGCGGCGTCCATGCGTTTGCCCAGCGCCACGCCGGATAAACAAAACGGCTTGCCAATTTCAGTGATTTTCATCCAGACGGTTCGATCAAGCGGCACAGGTGAAGCAACCCCAATGGCACGTTTCGAGAGCACATCTGCTTCGGTGTTTTCTTCGCGCGGAATCCAGCGAAGGCTCACATCTGGTATCAGTGCCTTGAGTTCGAGCACGGTCTTGCAAAACGGGACCAGCCCCGGT
>JAUYQT010000640.1 GCA_030697085.1 Azonexus sp.
GAACTTCGCCTTGCCGCCCTTGTGTTTGGCCAGGTCGGTCATCAACTGGCCGACATCGAAGGCGGCGAAGCTCGGGAACGCAAGCAGGGCGAGCAGTAGCCCGCCAATAAAACGGTTGATCATTTTTTCTGCCAGAAGTCGAAGAAATTGAACCAGTTATAAGGTGCGAGCCGGCAAAAATGACTGAGGCGTTCGGCGTAGCGTTGCTGGGCGTTGCGCATCGCTGCATCGCGTTCGGCCCGTGGTGTAGCCGAGAAATCGGCCAATGGCTCGAAGTGGATCTGGTAGCGATTGCCGCCGAGATATAGCCCAGCCATGAAGAATACTGGACGGTGCAGCAGGGCGGCCATGCGGAAGGGGCCGACCGGAAACGGCGCCATTTTGCCAAGGAATTCGCAGTCGACCGTAGCATCGTTGCCCAGCCCACGGTCCGCCAGCATCCCGACCAGATAGCCCTGATCAAGTTTTTCGCGGGCTTCAATCATTGACTCCATGCGGCCAAGCGCGATGATGTCGGTTGTTGCGGTCGGGTTGATCGCGGCCAGCGTGGCGTTAATTTTGCGGGCGTTATCTTCGTACATCAGCATGGCGATCTTTAGCCCCGCCCTGCCCCGTCCAACGGCGCGCAACACTTCAAAGCTGCCGAAATGGGCACCAATCAGCAGGGCGCCCGGCTGTTTGGCCAGCGCCGCATTAAGCGTTTCGGCACCAATAATTTCGATATCGAACAGGTCAAAACGGTCGTTGAGCAGGTAAATGCGGTCGTGAATCGTGCTGGCGAAGGATAAAACGTGGCGGAAACCGTCCGACCATTCTGCCCAGCGGCCAAGGGCCTTGGTCAGATAGGCCCGGCTGGAACGGCGCGCTTTAGGCGCGAACAGCATGTAATAGCCGGCGATACCGTAGAGCACGATCCGACCCACCGCGCGGCCGAAAGTCAATGAAATCCAGACCATCAGTTTGAGGACGGCGAGATTGCTCTTCTCCTGTTGCTGTAGCCAGGCGGCGCTGGCTGGCTTGTCGTGGCTCATGCTGCGGGCGGGGTCAGGCTACCGGCAGCGATGTCGCGCGCGGCGGTTTTGACCGTGAAAGCAATTGCACCGCTCGCCTTGGCTTGCAGCGTGAAAGTGAGCATTTCACCCGGTTCAACCGGGCTGAAAAATTTGGTCTGGCCGATCTGCCAGTTGAGCGCCGGCCGGCCGAGCCATTCTTCGGCAAACAGAATGGCGCGATCGAGCAGCACGACGCCGGGCACAATTGGTTGCTTGGGGAAGTGGCCTGCCAGGGCGGGATGATCGACTGGCACCGGCCAGTGGTATTCAGCGCTTGGCATGTTTGAGCGTCGCGGTGTAAAGCGTTTGCAACTGGCTACGCGGTAGTTTACCGGTGCTGTTCCGCGGCAGTTTGTCGAGTAAAACCAGTGGCCGGGGCAGGAAAATCGGGTCGACGCGCTGGCGCAGTGCGGCGATCAGTTGCTGCTTGTTGAGGCCGGGGGCGACGACGAAGGCGGCCAGCCGGGTGATGGCGTCCGGGGTTTTGTCATCGGGTAGAAAAAACGTGGCATCAACGACGCCGGGAATGGCCGCAATCTGGTGGTTCAGATAGGCCAGCGAGGTGCGTTTGCCGGCGATATTGACCATGTCGGCATGGCGGCCATGGAGCAGAAAATGCTGTTCGTCGATGATTTCGATGATGTCGGAGAGCGGCACCCTGCCCTCCACATGGCCACCGAAAGCGATGGTTAGATCGTCTGTTTGCTCGAACTGAAGATCAGCCAGCAACTTCCAGGTTGGCCCGGCGGTCGTGCGGCGACTGGCTAGCTGACCACTTTCTGTCGAGCCGTAAATTTCAAGGAGTGGCGCCGAAAATCGGCTTTCCGCCTCGGCTGCCAACTGGCTGGAAAGCGGTGCGGTTGCCGAGAGCAGGAGGTCAACGGCGGGTGTGTCAAGGCCGGCAGCGAGCAGCGCGGAGAGGTGAAATGGCGTTGTTACCAGCAGGCGTGGCGGTGGCTCGGCGGCGAGCGAACAAAGGATGTCCTGTGGATAGATCGGCCGTCCCGACCAG
>JAUYQT010000650.1 GCA_030697085.1 Azonexus sp.
CGGTCGCCGGGCAGATGCTCAACCAATCCAGCCGTAGCGCATTCCCGCAAGTAATCCAGTTTTGCGTATTCAGCGGCAAAAACACCGCCAGCGCCTCTTTCTGGCCCAGATACCGCACATCGCACTGATACTCGGCAATGATCAGCGCCAAACGCGCGACTTCGGCGGAGAAATCCCGTATCTCGATGCCGCGATAATTGGTCAGTGGAATATCGCTCTTGCGCCCCGCTTCGCCGCGCCGTTCGTTGAGGGTGTTTTCGATTTCCCGCATCTGCTTGTAGGCGATGACGAGGAAGTTGCCGCTGCCGCAGGCGGGGTCGAAAATCCGGATTCTTGCGAGCCGCTTGCGCAGGTTGAGAAGCATGCGCGGGTTGTCGCCGGCTTCATCGAGGCGGGCGCGCAGTTCGTCGAGAAAGAGCGGGTTGAGTACCTTGAGGATGTTCGGCACGCTGGTGTAGTGCATGCCGAGTTCGCCGCGCTCCTCGTCGTCGGCGACGGCCTGGATCATCGAGCCGAAGATGTCGGGGTTGATCTGCGTCCAGTCCAGCTTGCCGATGTGCAGCAGGTAGGAGCGCGCGATCTTGCTGAAGCGCGGAACGTCCAAGCTGCCGGAAAACAGACCGCCGTTGACGTAGGGAAACTGGTCGGCCCAGGGGCGGAAGTTGCCGGCGGCGCGCTCGGCAATCTTGGTATTCATGGCGCGAAATATTTCGCTGATGACTTCGTGCGTGTTCGATGAATCCCGCGCGCTCATCTGTTCGATGGTGGCGGTGAACAGGCCGCTGCCGTGGAAAATGTCGGTGTCTTCGGCGAAGAAGCAGAAGATCAGGCGGGCCATGAGGTGGTTCATTTCATGGCGCTGCGCGGCGCTGCCCCAGTCCGGGTTGTCTTTGAGCAGTTCGACATAGAGCCGGTTGAGGCGGCTGGTGGCTCGGATGTCGAAGGAGCTATCGCGGATCTGCTTGACGGTGGTGATGCCGGCCAGTGGTAGGAAGAAGCCGAAGTGATCCGGGAAGTCCGGGTAGGCGCAGGCGATGGTTTCGCCGCTTTCGATTTCTTCAGCTTCCAGGCTTTCGCCATCGGTGGCGAGAATGAAACGGGCTTTGGCCCGGCTGGTGGCAGGGCTGTCCTTGAGTGCCGCCAGGGTTTTTGTCACATCGCCTGTCTGGGCGATTGCGATGTGGATATTGCTGGTTTGCAGGACGCCGCCGAGGTCGGATTTGTTCGATGCGCCTGAGCGCAGGCGCTTGATGGTTGTTTCCTTGTTGCCAAAGGCTTGCAGGAAGGCGAACGGAAACGACTCCCGGTCAAAGGGCTGGAGGGCCAAGTCTGATATGGCGGCTTCGATTTCTACTGCATTCATGGCTTGATGGAAACTGCCCTTGTGTTTTTCACCGCTTTTTCGCGGTCGACCGCAGCATTCTGGAAAACAGGGATGCTCAACGGGTTGGTTTCTCCGGCGGTGTTACAGCCCCGGCAAACGCTTGATCAGCTTTTGCATGGCCTGGCCACGATGCGATAGCTGGTTCTTGATCGTACCATCCAGTTCGGCCGCGGTCTGGCAGTGGGTCGGGACATAGAACAGCGGGTCGTAGCCGAAGCCGTCGGCGCCGCGCTGGGCGGTGAGAATTTCGCCGTGCCATTCGCCTTCGGCAATAATCGGTTGCGGGTCGTCGGCGGCCCGCACCAGCACCAGGACACAGGCAAAATGGGCGCGACGGTCGCTCTGCCCAGCCAGATCGGTGAGTAGTTTGGCATTGTTGCGGGCATCCGATTTCGGCTCGCCGGCATAGCGTGCCGAATAGACGCCGGGGGCGCCGCCGAGGGCTGCGACGCACAGCCCGGAATCATCGGCCAGCGCCGGCAAGCCGGAAAGTTGCGCCGCATGCCGGGCCTTGGCCAGCGCGTTTTCGACAAAGGTGCAATGCGGCTCTTCCGCTTCCGGAATGCCGAGCTGACCCTGGGCAATGACTTCGAAGCCGAGCGGCGCCAGCAGCGCGTTCAGCTCCTTCATTTTCTTGGCGTTATTGGAGGCGAGGACGAGTTTTTTCATGGGGTGTCGGTGGATTGGTCGGCTGCCTTGAGAGATTGCTGCAAGGCGGCGATTTCTGCAATGAGCGCTGGTAGTTCATCCTGAGGGATGCTCCAGATGGTGTCGTTATCAATGCCGAGATAGGCATGGGCGACCCGGTTGCGCGTCGCAATGATTTCCCGCCAGGGAATCAGCGGCGCCAGGGCGCGAATATTGACCGGGATGTTGCCGGCGGCCTCACCGATCAACTCGATCTTTCTCAACGTCGCGTCATAGGCCATGCTGTTTTGCTCAAATTCAGCAAGGCTTAGGCCCCGGGTGTAGTTCAACGCATCGTTGGCGAAGCTGGACATGTCATCGAGATAGAAATGCCAGGCACGTTCAGACATGGAGTGCCTCGCGTTCGACAAAAGGCCGCAACTCCTTGCGCAAGGCTTTTTGCGTGACGAGATCAACCGAATGGCCAAACAAGTCCTCAAGGTAGAACTGGACACCGAAATAGCGCTTGGCCGTGGCCGGTCCATCAAAGTCGACAAGGATATCGATATCGCTGTCGACCGAGGCGGTGTCGCGCACCGTCGACCCAAACAGCGCCAGGTCGGTAACGCCGAAACGGCTTTGCAGTTCCGCCTTGTGCTGACTGAGTAATTCAAGGGCTAGACGTTTGTCCATGACGAAATTGTCTTACGAAGCCAATGCGCTTTGCTGCGCTGCAACCAACTGGCGAATGCCGGCTTCGGCCAGATCGGTCAGCGCATTCATCTGCTGGCGGGTAAAGGGCTCGCCCTCGGCGGTGCCCTGAATTTCGACAATGCCGCCGCGGCCGGTCATCACGACATTCATGTCGGTGTCGCAGTCGGAGTCTTCCGGATAGTCGAGGTCGAGCACCGGGCTGCCTTTGTAGATGCCGACCGAAATCGCTGCAACGTGATCGCGCACCGGGTTTTCCGCCAGCTTGCCCGAAGTGACCAGCTTTTCGCAGGCATCATAAAGCGCCACCCAGGCGCCGGTGATCGAGGCGCAGCGGGTGCCGCCGTCGGCCTGCAGGACGTCGCAGTCGAGCGTGATCTGGCGTTCGCCGAGGGCTTTCAGGTCGGTGACGGCGCGCAGGCTGCGGCCGATCAGGCGCTGGATTTCCTGGGTGCGGCCGGTCTGCTTGCCTTTCGCCGCTTCACGGGCGCTCCGCGTATGGGTAGCGCGCGGCAGCATGCCGTATTCGGCGGTGACCCAGCCCTGACCCTTGCCGCGCAGGAAGGGCGGCAGATTTTCCTCGATGCTGGCCGTGCATAGCACCTGGGTATCACCCATTTCGATCAGCACCGAGCCTTCGGCGTGGCGGGTAAAGTTGCGGGTCAGACGGATGACGCGGGTCTGGTCGGCTTGGCGTTGGCTGGGGCGCATGGGTTTTCCTTATTTTTTCGGATTGTATTTGTCGATGGCGTTGCGGATTTCCTCAATCGCCTTTTCGATTTCGTCGTCGGTAAGATCGCTCTTGTAGGCCGGGTTGCGGCCGAATTCCTCAAGGCGGGTGGTTACTTCGTCCTGGGCCATGGAGACAGTTGAGATGGCGCTGCTTTCGTCTTCGACATAACTGTCTTCCCAGCGCACGGCGACGACTGAGAGATTGTCGCCGTGGGAGCCACCTTTGACTTCGGCCTGCGCCAGCAAGGTCGGCACAGCCTGCAACAGGTTGGCGCCTGTTAAAGCCTTAGCCATCAATTCGCCGGAGGTGACGCCCCACAGGCCGTCGGTGCAAAGCAGCAAAATGTCGCCATGTTCAAGCGGTGTTTTGCGGGAAAATTCGATTTCTGGTAGCGTCGGGCTGCCCAGGCAACTGTAAATCTTGTTGCGATCCGGGTGCGTCGCCGCCTGCGCCTCGGTAATCATGCCCTCTTCAATCAACAGGCGAATGCGTGAGTGGTCGCGGGTTTGCGCCGTTACTCGGCCGCCGCGCATCATGTACAAGCGCGAATCGCCGGCGTGCGCCCAATAGGCGATATTGTCCTGAACCACACAGGCAACGCAGGTCGTGCGTGGGGTGTCTTTCAGTTTGTGGCGCCCGGCGTAATCGAGAATGGCGTGATGGGCATTCATCATGCCCTTTTGCAGAAAGCGGAAAGGGTCGGCCAGCACCGGCCGCGCCTCGCGTTGAAAAGCGTCGGCCAGCGTCTGGACGGCAATCTGCGAGGCAATTTCGCCGTAATGATGACCGCCCATGCCGTCGGCAATCACCATCAGCAGCGCATCGCGGGAATAGCAGCAAGTCGTTCGGTCCTCGTTGTTGGCGCGCCCACCCTGACGACTTTCCTGATAAATGGTGAATCTCATTTGATTGGCTTCCGGAGCGTTTCAACAAAGCGCCCGAGCCAGCTCGGGCTGACTTTCGGGGCGGGTGGTGTGACGGTTTCAACCAGGGCTTTCTGCAAGGCGAAAACGCTTTGCGGCCGGTAAAGGTGATTGAGGTTCAGGCACCAGTCAATAATTTCCAGCATGCGGTCGGAGAACTGGCCGTCCCAACGCATCATCGCCGGCACCAGCACGTCTTTTTTAGACGCTGGTCAGCTGCCTGCGGCGCACTGCCGGCCAGGCAGGCGTACATCGAGGCGCCGACACTGTAAATGTCACTCCACGGGCCTAAATCCTTGCGCGTGTTGTAGTGCTCCGGCGAGGCAAAGCCCGGGGTGTACATTGGTTTGAGCATGGGCTGGTCGCTGGCCAGGGTTTGCCGCGCTGCGCCGAAATCGATCAGCACTGGCGTGTTGTCAGCGCGCAGGTAAATGTTCGACGGCTTCATGTCGAGGTGCAATAATTTATGTGAATGTACTTCACGCAAGCCATTCAGCATGCGGGTAAAAACGCCGCGCATGAAGCGTTCTGAAATGTGGCCCTGATGTTTCTGGATAAATTCCTGCAGGGTCCGCCCGTGTTCGTATTCCATCACCAGATAGACGGTGTCGTTGGCGCGGAAAAAATTTAAAACGCGGATTACGTTTGGGTGCGAGAGGCGGGCCAGGGCGCGGCCTTCTTCAAAAAAACATTTCATGCCGTAACGGAAGGCGCCGATGTGGTCGGCCGTGATGACTGGCTTGGTCTCGCCTCTGCCGCGTAAAGCCAGGCTGTTGGGAATGTATTCCTTGATCGCGACCTGTTTGCCGCTAGGGTCCGTGGCGAGGTACACGATAGAAAAACCGCCGAGCGAAAGCTGGCGGTCTATCGTGTACTCTTCCAGCAGGTGGCCGCTGGGTAGCGGCTCATTGGCTTGTTGCGCCATGGATCTCGCGGTTATGATGCAAATTCAGGCATTTTCGGGCGTGTTGTCCGACCTGTAAAGCCGGAGATTCCCAATAATGATTTCTAGTATGACTGGTTATGCGGTGAAAACGCGTGATGTTGAGCGCGGCTCACTTCAACTTGAACTTAAAAGCGTTAACTCCCGCTACCTCGATTTCCATTTTCGCATCACCGAAGAGTTGCGCTCGCTGGAAATGCCGCTCCGTGAGCTACTCACGGCACGCCTGACGCGCGGCAAGGTGGAATGCCGCCTTTCGTTTAACGCCACGACGGCGCGCGGCGAGCAACTGCAACTTAATGCCGACTTGCTCGGTTCGCTAAAAAGTCTGAGTGACCGTGTGCGTAGTGAAATGCCGGAAGCCAACGCGCTCTCAGTCAATGACGTGCTGCGTTGGCCGGGTATGTTCGGTGATCAGAGCATCGATTTTGCTGCGCTGACGCCGGTTATTCTGGCCCTGGCCCGTGAGGCGATTGATGATTTCACCGCGACGCGTGGTCGCGAAGGTGAAAAACTGGCCGCGATGATGGTTGACCGCGTCAATGCCATGCGTGAGATCGTTCGCCAGGTGGCGCCGCGCATCCCCGAAGCGCAGCAACTCTTCACCGAAAAGCTGCGGTTGCGTTTGCAGGAAGCGTTGGGCAATGCCAGCGATGACCGTATTCTGCAAGAAGTTGCCGTCTTCGCGACGCGAATTGATGTGGCGGAAGAAATCAACCGCCTGAGCACCCATCTCGATGAAGTTGAACGCGTCTTGAAGCAGGGCGGCGCGAGTGGCAAACGGCTTGATTTCCTGATGCAGGAATTAAACCGCGAGGCCAATACACTCGGCTCAAAGTCAGCAATTACCGAAGTTTCGCAGGCGGCAATGGATCTGAAATTGCTGATCGAGCAAATCCGTGAGCAGGTTCAAAATCTGGAATGATGGTCCGGCCTGCTCAAGGGAGGGTTGCTGCGCCAAAAGTGTCGCTTTTCACCCGGGTTTTTTATTGTTTTGTCGTTTCGCTTATGGTTAGAACCTGCCATGTCTGGAAGTCTTTATGTCGTCGCCGCACCTTCCGGTGCCGGCAAAACCACACTGGTTCGCCTGCTGCTTGAAAAAGAGCCGGGCGTTCATTTGTCCATTTCCTTCACCACTCGCGATCCGCGGCCGGGAGAGCAGCATGGGCGGGAATATCAGTTTGTTGATACCACTGAATTCCGCGCCATGATCGAGCGTCAGGAGTTTCTCGAGTGGGCGGAGGTGCATGGCAATTTTTACGGCACCTCGAAAAAGTGGATCGCCGACCAGTTGACCGCCGGTGCCGATGTCCTGCTCGAAATTGACTGGCAGGGCGCGCAGCAGGTGCGTTCGATCTTCCCGGCGGCGATCGGTATTTTTTTCCTGCCGCCGTCGATGGAGGAATTGACCCGCCGTTTGACCGGGCGGGGGACTGACAGTGCCGACGTTATTGCTCGCCGATTGGCCGCCGCGCAGGCCG
>JAUYQT010000681.1 GCA_030697085.1 Azonexus sp.
ATTGCGCACGATGATGCCGGCCAGCCCAATCATGCCGATCATGGAGGTGGCGGTGAACTGCGCGCCCAGCAGGGCATGCCCCGGCATGATGCCGATCAGGGTCAGCGGGATCGGCGCCATGATGATCAGCGG
This sequence comes from Azonexus sp., assembly GCA_030697085.1. GTDB lineage: Bacteria > Pseudomonadota > Gammaproteobacteria > Burkholderiales > Rhodocyclaceae > Azonexus. The sequence goes on from JAUYQT010000681.1 coordinate 133, forward strand.
CACCAGATAGCTGCCACAGTGGGCGACCACCAGCAGGTAGATCAGGATCAGGCCAACGCCGTAGGCGATGCCCATGTCGCGGAAAGTTTCATAGGTGACCTGCCATTCGCCATCCCATTTGACACTGTAGCCGGCGTAGGGATCGTTCGGCTGGCGGATGAAGAACTCGCCGAGCGTGCCGCCTTCTTTCAGCGCCATGCCGTTGATTTTCGAACGGATATCAAACATGCCGTAAAGCGGCGAGTCGAGCTGGCCGCCCATATCGCCGACGACATAAACCACCGGCAGCAGATCCTTGTGATAAATCGCCTTTTCACGCGCCACGTCACGCACTTCGACCAGTTCGGAAACCGGCACCAGCTGGCCATCACGCGAACGAACGCGGAGTTTGAGCAAGGCATCGAGATTTGACTGTTTTTCAGCCGGCAAGGTAATACGCACCGGGATTTCGAACTTCGAATCGGCATTGCGCGCCGGCGTCACATCCTGCCCGGCCAAGCCCATGCCCACCACCTCGACGATATCGCTCTGCGCCACGCCGAGCAGTGCAGCCTTGCTTTGCAGCACGTGCAGCACGAACTTCCGGGAATCGGCCTCAATATAGTCGTCGACCGCAACAATGTCGGCCGTGTTCTCGAAAGCGCGACGTACCTGCTTGGCGACGCTCATCTGGCCGTTGATATCCGGCCCGTAAATCTCGGCAACGATCGGCGACATTACCGGCGGCCCGGGCGGCACTTCGACCACCTTGGCAACGCCGCCATTTTTCTTGCCGATCGCCTCGATCCGGTCGCGCAATGAAAAGGCAATCTCGTGGCTCTGCCGCGTTCGCTGATCCTTGTCGGCCAGATTGACCTGAATATCGCCTTTTTCTGGCGCCGCACGCAGGTAATACTGACGAACCAGCCCGTTGAAATTGATCGGGCTGGCCGTGCCGGCATAGGCCTGGTAATTCACCACATCATCAACCTGGGCCAGTTCGGCGCCAATCTCGCGCAGCACCCGGGCTGTTTCCTCAAGCGGCGTGCCGAGCGGCATATCAACAATGATCTGGAATTCGCTCTTGTTGTCGAAGGGCAACATCTTGAGGACAACGAGCTGAAAATATGCCAGCGACACCGAACCGAGGATCAGCAAAACAACGCCAATAGCCAGCTTGAGGCGCATGGCCGCACCTTTGAGCGGATCAAGGAACGGCGTCAGCAACTTGCGGAAGGTACTGTCGAGCCGGGCGTCAAGCTTCGACGGTTGATGCACCGTGCCGCCACCCTGCGACTTCATCAATTTCAGCGCCAACCAGGGCGTCACAACAAAAGCAACGGCCAGCGAAATCGCCATGCCCATCGACGAGTTGATCGGAATCGGGCTCATGTACGGCCCCATCAAGCCAGTGACAAAGGCCATCGGGAGCAAGGCTGCGATCACCGTTAACGTCGCCAGAATGGTCGGGCCACCGACTTCATCCACCGCCGAGGGAATAATTTCGAGAAGCGGCTTTTCCGGATAGAGGCCCTGCCAGCGGTGGATGTTCTCCACGACAACAATGGCGTCATCGACCAGAATACCGATCGAAAAAATCAGCGCGAAAAGCGAAACGCGGTTCAGCGTAAAACCCCAGGCCCACGAGGCGAACAAAGTCGCGGCCAACGTGAGCGTGACGGCGACGCCGACAATCAGCGCCTCACGCTTGCCGAGCGCAAAAAACACCAGCAACACGACGAAAGCGGTGGCAAAAATCAGCTTGCCGATCAATTTTTGCGCCTTCTCGGTCGCCGTTTGACCGTAATTGCGCGTTACCGTGACTTCGATGCCTTCCGGAATGACCGTATTTTTAAGTGCATTTATCCGGTCGACCGCAGCATTCGCCACATCGGCGGCATTAACCCCCGGTTGCTTCGAAATCTGTAGCGTAACGGCCGGGAACTCACCCTCCTTGCTGCCAAACCAGGCATAGGATTTGGGCTGGTCCGGGCCATCGTTCACCGTGGCCACATCACTCAGAAAGACCGGCTTACGCTCATTGGCCGCACCGCGCACGGCGATGACCAATTGCTTCACATCGGCCGCCGATTCGAGATAAGTCCCGGTCTGAACCAGCACTTCGCGATTATCTGCCGTCAAACTACCCGAAGATTGCAGCGCATTCGACACCTTCAGCGCGCCGGCAATATCCTGCGGCGTCACGGCATAGGCATTCATCCGCTCGGCGTCCATCAGCACGCGAATAGCGTGATCGGGACCGCCGATGGTCGACACATCGCGCGTGCCCTTGATCCGTTTCAACTCGATCTCGGTTGCCCGCGCCACCTGCTGCAGGTCGAAAGCCGAACGTTCGGTGTCGCGGGTCCAGAAGGTGAGCCCGACAATCGGCACATCATCAATGCCACGCGGTTTGATCACCGGTTCCATGACGCCAAGGTTG
>JAUYQT010000709.1 GCA_030697085.1 Azonexus sp.
TAAAGGCTTGGATGAAGAAAAAGCGGTTGCTTTTGCCAAGAAGCTGAAGTCTGGCAAGGGCTTTGATCTGAGTGATTTTAAAGAGCAAATAGCTCAGATGCGTAATATGGGTGGGCTCTCTGCGCTGATGGACAAAATGCCGGCTCAGATCGCCCAAGCGGCGGGAAACTTGCCAGCCGGGGCTGAGAACAAGATGATTGGCCGTGTGGAGGGGATTATTAACTCAATGACGCCGACTGAGCGCGCCAAGCCCGAATTGATCAAGGCTAGCCGCAAGCGTCGTATCGCCATCGGGGCAGGTGTTCAGGTGCAGGATGTTAATCGTCTGCTCAGCCAGTTCGAGCAAACTCAAAAGATGATGAAACAGTTTTCCAAGGGGGGCATCGGCAAGCTGATGCGTGGCATGAAGGGCATGATCCCGGGCATGGGCCGCTGAAAGCGTCGTAAATTACTGCCCGGCCTGGCTGAGCTGGGTGGTTTTTTCGTAAGCCCACTGGTTCTGCCAGGCTGCACGCACCATGTTGGGGTACTCCGCCTTGCCCAAACTGCCGTTGTAGCGGCCTAAGGCGCGAAAAATATCGCCTTTTTCAATGTCGAGATAATGGCGCAGGATCGTGCAACCATAACGCAGGCTGGTGCGGAGGTCGAAGAGGCTATCTTCCGGTCGACCGATTAATTTGACCCAAAATGGCATGACCTGCATGTAGCCACGAGCGCCGGCTGACGAGACGGCGTATTTGCGAAAGCCCGATTCTACCTGCATCAGGCCGAGCACCAGTTGCGGGTCGAGCCCGGCTCTGGTGGCCTCGTAGTGGATACTGCGTAGCAAGTCGATCCGGTATTCGCGGTTCGGAATGCGCTTCTCAAGACGGCGCGACATATCGCCCAGCCACTCGACGGCCTCTATAGAGCTGTGGAATGAACTTACGGATGGGCGAGAGTCTGATACTGCTTTGTGCAACGCGCCTCGGACGCTGGCCGAGAGCGGTTCATATTGTTGCGCGCCAGCAAAGGCTGCTGACGCGCTTAACAGGCAAATGCTGGCAATCAGCAGGCGCACAGTTTCCCTTTGATACTGCTGACGATTTCACTTTGCGGCAGCATAGTGGCTTCGGCATCCCGGCGACCCTTGTATTCAACCAGGCCTTCTTTCAGGCCGCGTTCGCCTATGACCACGCGGTGCGGAATTCCGATCAGTTCCATGTCGGCAAACATGACGCCGGGGCGTTCATTGCGATCATCGAGAATGACATCAACGCTGGCAGCTTTGAGTTCAGCGTAAAGCTGATCGGCGGCAATCTTGACCGCTTCACTTTTGTGGTAGCCCATTGGCACCACACAAACTTCAAACGGCGCAATCGCAGCGGGCAGGACGATCCCTTTTTCATCATTACCCTGCTCAATGGCTGAGCCGACGATGCGTGAAACCCCAATGCCATAACAACCCATTTCCATGATCTGGCTTTTGCCATTTTCATCGAGGTAGGCACAGTTAAGCGCTTGGGCGTATTTTTGCCGGAGCTGGAAAATGTGACCAACCTCGATGCCGCGACAGATTTCCAGCTTGCCGTTGCCGTCCGGCGATGGGTCGCCCGCTATCACGTTGCGCAGATCGGCGATTTCCGGCTCCGGCAGGTCTCGGCCAAAATTAACGCCGGTCAGATGAAAGCCGGCTTCATTGGCGCCGCAGACAAAATCGCTCATGGCGGCAACCGTGCGGTCGGCAAAAATGGCCACTTTTTTGCGGTCGACCGCAACCGGGCCAATGTAGCCCGGCTGACAGCCTAAATACGCTTCAACTTCACCTTCGGTGGCAAAACGAAATGGCGTGATCGCGGCAATTTTGCCGGCCTTGATTTCGTTCAATTCATGATCGCCGCGGAGTAAAAGCAGGGCGAAAGTCTTGCTGCCATCTTCCTTCTCGCTGAAAACTGCAATTGCCTTGACGATTTTTTCCAGTGGCACATTCAGGAATCCCGCAACATCAACGCATGCCATCTTGCCTGGCGTCGCCACTTTTTCTATCATTTTTGCAGCAGCAGCCCGCGGCGCTGATGGTGTAACGGCCTCAGCCAACTCGACGTTGGCGGCGTAGTCTGAAGCCGGACAAAAGGCGATATCGTCTTCGCCAGAGTCGGCCAATACATGGAATTCATGCGAGCCGGTGCCGCCAATGGATCCGGTATCTGCCGCAACGGCACGGAATTTCAGGCCAATGCGGCTAAAAATCTGGCTGTAGGTGGCATACATTTTTTTGTATTCGCGTTCCAGATCAGCGAACGATGAGTGAAATGAGTAGCCGTCCTTCATCAAAAATTCACGACCGCGCATGACGCCGAAACGGGGGCGGATTTCATCGCGAAATTTCGTTTGGATTTGATACAGGTGAATTGGAAGTTGCCGGTAACTTTTGACATCACGGCGTACGACATCGGTAATCACTTCTTCATGCGTCGGGCCAATGACGAATTCGCGTTGGTGGCGATCTTTAAAACGCAGCAACTCAGGCCCGTATTGCTCCCAGCGTCCAGACTCCTGCCAGAGTTCGGCGGGTTGCACCGCCGGCATCAGCAACTCCAGGGCGCCAGCGGTATTCATTTCTTCGCGGACGATGTTTTCAACTTTGCGCAAAACCCTCAGGCCAAGCGGCATCCAGGTGTAAATGCCCGCAGCGGCGCGTTTGATGAACCCGGCGCGCAGCATCAGTTTCTGACTGATAACTTCGGCGTCGCTCGGGGCTTCCTTTAAAGTGCTGAAAAAGAACTGCGATGTGCGCATGAGATGCTCTTGAATTCGTTACGAAAAGGTGATTTTACACGGAGCACATGCTTTGCACGCAGGCTTGCTTTGTGAAAGAATCGGGGCAACTTTTAACTTTTGCAGGATTCTTATGCTCGACCGTGAAGGCTATCGCCCGAACGTCGGCATTATTCTTTGTAACGCCAAGAACGAGGTTTTCTGGGGTAAACGCATACGGGAGCACTCCTGGCAGTTTCCACAAGGTGGCATCAAGCGGGGCGAAACGCCTGAAGATGCCATGTACCGTGAACTGTATGAAGAGGTCGGGCTACTGCCCGAGCATGTGCGTATTCTCGGACGAACCAAAGGCTGGTTGCGTTATGAAGTGCCGACACACTGGATTAAGCGCGAATG
>JAUYQT010000737.1 GCA_030697085.1 Azonexus sp.
TGTTTTTCGCCCAGTCTTGTCTGGCTGATTCACTCCTGTTCATCGCCACCTCGCCCGTGCCCCAGGGAAAGTTCAAGGCCGTTACCGAAATTGGCGCGAAATACGGGTTCACCGTGGAAGCCCGTTTTGCCGAGCGTTTGCAGCCACAGCAGATCGACAATCTGTTCAAGGGCCACGATGCGGTATTTTTCGATGCCGCCCGCAGCCACATGCAGGAGTCGGTCAAGAGCCGGCTGGCCAAAGTCCTGCCCGGCCTGAAAACCCCGCATATCTGGATGCGCGACAACGGGCCGCTGGCCGAAGGTTTTCCCCAGCCTATCGCCGAGCGCCTGCATGCCTATTACACCAATGGCGGCCAGGCCAATTACGAAGGCTTTTTCCAGACCCTGACCGCCCATCGCCAGGGTAAATCCCTGGCCGGCATCGCCCCGCCCTTCGTTTTTCCCGATGCTGCGGTCTACCACCCAAAAGCGCCGAATCTTGTTTTTGCCACGCCAGCCGAGTATTTCCGCTGGAAAGGGATCGACCCCGCAAGCCACGCCAATGCGCGCCCGCCGACCATTGCCATCGCCTTTCACCAGATCTACATCGGTGCCGAACAGACGGCATTCGTCGATGACCTGATCGCCCGCATCGAAGCCGCCGGCGCCATTGCGCTGCCTTATTACGCGCCGGTGATCGGCCAGCACGAAAAGATGCTGACGATGAATGGTCAGGTGATTGCCGATGCCGTGATCAATACCCAGATCGTCCTCGACCCCGAAGGCCGGCGCAGCGAACTGGCCAAGCTCGGCATCCCGGTCATTCAGGCCCTGGCCTACCGCAAGGGCGACGAAGCCGCCTGGCGCGCCGACCCGCAAGGCCTGCCGCTGATCGACGTGCCTTTCTATCTTTCCCAAGGCGAGTACGCCGGGATCATCGACCCCATCGTCGCCCAAACCAACCGCAAAAGCGACGGCGAAATCGTCGTCATTGCCGAGCAGACCGCCGCCATCGCCAACAAGGCGCTAAAGCTCGTCCGCCTGCAGCGTCTGGCCAATGCCGAGAAAAAAGTCGCGGTCTTTTTCTGGAATTACCCACCGGGGGAAAAGAACCTTTCCGCCTCCTATCTCAACCTGCCGAAAAGCCTCGAAGCGACGCTGCGCACCCTCAAAGCCGCCGGTTACGACGCCCGGCCGGAAACTGAAATCGTCTTGATCAACAGCCTGCAACGCCTGCTCGCACCGTTCTATCACGATGGCGAATTGAAGAGCCTGCTCGCCGACGGCCTGGCCGAAAAACTGCCGGTCAAAACCTACCGCGCCTGGCTGGCCACGCTGCCGCCCGCCGTGCAACATGAACTCCAGGAGCGCTGGGGTGAGCCGGAAAAATCGGCGATGGCGATTCGCGAAGGCGGCGAAAGCTACTTTGTGATTCCTCGCTTCGCCGCCGGCAAGATCATTTTCACGCCGCAGCCGCCGCGTGGCGAACGCTGGGAAGACAAGGAAAAAGCCCTCTACCACTCGACCAAGGCCGCGCCGTCGCACTATTACCTGGCGCATTACCTGTGGGCGCGCGAAGCCTTCAAGGCCGATGCGCTGGTCCATTTCGGCACACACGGCACGCAGGAATGGCTGCCCGGCAAGGAGCGCGGGCTGTCGGTACATGATTATCCGCTACTCGCCGTCGGCGATGTGCCGGTGGTCTATCCCTACATCGTCGACAACATCGGCGAAGCGCTGCAAGCCAAGCGGCGCGGCCGGGCCGTCATCGTCACCCACCAGACGCCGCCCTTCGCCCCGGC
>JAUYQT010000812.1 GCA_030697085.1 Azonexus sp.
CTGGCCCGCCACGCCCTACCCGGCCTGATCGCCATTGGCGGCGGCATGGCCGGGGGATTATTGCTGATTTGAGGAGTCGACCATGAGCATCTCCCACCCAGTTTCCCGCCCACCCGCTGTCGCCGGCATGTTCTACCCCAGCGCGCCGGAAGAGCTTGCAACGACGGTCGACCAACTGCTGGCCGAAGCCGCCATTACCGAAACCCTTCAACCCAAAGCGTTGATCGTGCCCCACGCCGGCTATATTTACTCCGGTTCAACCGCTGCCATGGCCTACGCCATGCTCGCCCCGTGGCGCTCGACCATCCGTCGGGTCATTTTGCTTGGCCCAACCCATCGCGTTGCGGTCAACGGTCTGGCGGTGCCGAAAACCGAGGCTTTCGCCACCCCGCTCGGTACGGTGCTGCTCGACAAAGCTGCCATCGCCCGGCTCACCGATTTGCCGCAAATTGTTTTTAGCGACCACGTTCACGCCGAGGAACATTCGCTGGAAGTCCATCTCCCCTTCCTTCAACGCCTGCTCGACGACTTCACGCTGGTCCCGCTTGCCGTCGGCCACGCCTCACCGCAAGCCGTCGCCGAAGTGCTTGAACGACTTTGGGGCGGACCGGAAACCCTGATCGTCATTAGCTCCGATCTCTCGCACTTCCTCACCTACGCCAGTGCCAATCAAGTTGACCACAATACCTGCAAGCACATCCTGCAACTCGACACTCAGATTGATCCGCAACAAGCCTGCGGCGCCTATCCGATTAATGGCCTATTGCTCACCGCCCGCCATCGCGGCCTCACCCCGCAGCTGATTTACCACTGTAATTCGGGGGATACCGCCGGCGACAAGCAACGTGTTGTCGGCTATGCCGCCTTTGCCTTTTACGAGACCGCATCATGAACGAACTCGGCAAAACACTGCTGCAACTAGCCCGTAATGCGATCACCAGCCAATTCGGATTGGCGGTGAATCCGCCGGTCGACCGCCCGGAATTACACGAAAAAGGCGCCACCTTCGTCACCCTCAGCCAAAACGGCGAACTCCGAGGTTGTATCGGCAGCCTTGAAGCTTGGCGACCACTGATCACTGACGTTCAGCAAAACGCCCGCAACGCCGCCTTCCGCGACCCGCGTTTTGAGCCGTTATCTCAGGCCGAACTGCCCATCACCCGCGTTGAAGTTTCCCTACTCACGTCGGCGGAGCCAATCAATTTCAACAGCGAAGCCGACGCCCTGGCCCAGCTCCGCCCAGAAATCGACGGCGTGATTTTCACCGCCGGCCACCGCCGTTCCACCTTTTTGCCGCAAGTCTGGGAACAACTGCCCGAGCCTGTGCAATTCATGGCCCACCTCAAACAAAAAGCCGGCCTGCCAGCTGATTACTGGGGGCCGGACGTTCAACTGAAACGCTACAGCGTCAAAAAATGGAAAGAAGGCAAACCTTGATCTGATCCGAATGACTTTCAGCTGAGCTGACAAAACCATCCTTTAGCAGAACACGCTCGCACAAAATAGCGACAGGGTTAATGCAATAGCCATAAAATCAGCCGATACCACTTTCCCTACGAGTCCTAACGATAAAACCATGAACCGCAGCCTCGGTATCCACACCCCACACGGCACGCTGCACGGCAAGCTCGATCTGCCCGAAAATCCCCGTAGCCTCGTTCTGCTCGCCCGCTCCCACCACACTGCGGTCGACGCCGTTATTGCGGCAAATTTTGTCACGCGAGATTACGCAGTGCTAACGATGGAACTGCTCACGACACAGGAAGCGCGCTTCGTCGATGCCACCCAAAATGTGCCGCGTTTAACCCAGCGTTTGCTCGACCTGCTCGACCTGATCCGCCTGGATGGGGATATGCAGGATCTGCCGCTCGCCATTTTTGCCAGCGGCGACTGCTCGCCCGCCGCTATCCGCGTCGCCGCCCAGCGTGACACGCAAGTTCAAGCAGTGACTTGCCATGGCGGCCTGCTCGACCGCGCCGGGTTACAAGCCCTGAAGCTACTGATTGCACCACTACTGACTATCTTCGATGGCGACGACGACACCGGGAGAACCGCCTACCTACGCGCCGCTAGCCACCTGACCTGCATCCACGAAACGCACAGGCTCGAAATTGGCGAAGACCCTGTGATCTCCGCTGCAACATGGTTTTCACAACATTTGAGGCGTTGACCGCAGAATATTTGGCCCACCTGAGTTAAACCGCACATTGTGAAAGTCCCGCCTGAGCGGGACTTTCACTGATCAAAACTGTGGTTTTTAGGCTTATTCACCGCATTGCACACAAAACCGGCAATCAGCATATCTTGAGCCGCTACGATTTAGCGCACCTCAATCGTCACCGTTCGCCCCGACTTCCCGCCCGCCCGGCGCAGCAAATCGGCGATCGCAGTATTTTGATGCTTCAACGCGACATCCACTGCCGTTTCACCGGATTCGAGGGTTTTACCTGGGTCAGCCTTATTAGCCAACAACAATTTGACAACCTCAATATGCCCACCTCGAGAGGCGGCAATCAATGGCGTCGTGCCGTTTTCGCTCGGTGCATTGACATTGGCACCGGCCTTGATCAGCAGCCTGACGATATCGGCATGCCCATTAAACGCGGCATAAGCCAGCGGCGTCCAGCCCGGCGTATTGACATTGGCGCCACCGGCAATCAGCAATTCCACCACCTTGCCATGACCGCGAAACGCCGCCAGGCGCAGCGCCGTATCACCCGCTGAATTACGGGCATCCAGCTTGGCCTGTTGTCTGATCAAAAGATTAACCACATCAACATGGCCGTCACGGGCCGCCAACATCAATAGCGTATTGCCATCAATATCGGTCGTATCCACTGAAGCCCCTTTTTGGACGAGTTCCAGCAGTTGGCCGGCATCCCCCATCTTGGCTGAGCCGATCAGGTCATCGTAAGTCGCTGCACCGACCCATAACGGGAAAATAAATGCGATTGCTGCGGTCAACAGTCTTTTCTTCATGATTTTCATGTCCGTCTGGCGTGTTGAAACAAGGTGAAAAAATTATCCGTCGTTGCCTCGGCAATCGTTTCAAACGAAAGCGAACGCAGACGAGCGATCTCTTCAGCCACATGGCGAACATAAGCCGGCTGATTGGGCTTACCGCGATAGGGAACGGGCGCCAGATACGGTGAATCGGTCTCAACCAACAAGCGGTCAAGCGGACATTTCTGGGCCACTTCCTTAACAATCGTCGCGTTTTTGAAAGTCACAATGCCCGAAAACGACAGATAAAAACCAAGATCAAGCGCCTGCCGGGCGATCTCCCAGTTTTCGGTAAAACAGTGCATCACACCGCCTACCGCATCAGCCCCCTCTTCCCGCATCACCCGTAAAATATCTTCGGCTGAATCGCGGGTATGAATCACCAGCGGTTTGCCACAACGTTTTGCTGCACCAATATGCCGGCGAAAACGCTCGCGCTGCCATTCAGGCTTATCTTTGTGCCAATAATAATCAAGCCCCGTTTCACCAATGGCGATCACTTTGGGGTGAGCGGCAAGCGCAACCAATTGATCTTCGGAAGGCTCCTCGACATCGGTATATTCCGGATGCACACCCACGCTGGCAAACAGTCGAGGCTCGTTCTCGGCTATCGCCAAAACTTTAGAAAAATCTTCCAGATTAACGCCGATACAAACGGCAAACTCGACCTTGTTTTCCTGCATCCGTTGAAGGACGTCCGGCAAATGATTGGCGAGGTCGGGGAAATCGAGGTGGCAATGGGAATCAACCAGCATGGCAGCCTATCAGAGCGTATGCGTCGGCCGCGTCGATTGCATGACGCTGCCGAGTAAACCTTCAATTTTGCGGCGGGCTTCCTGGCCACTTTCGTCATTATTGAAATGCACGCCGATCCCCTGCGCCCGGCCATTCTGCGCACCGGCCGGAGTAATCCAGACCACCGCGCCAGCAATCGGCAATTTAGCGGGATCTTCCATCAGCGAAAGGAGCATGAAAACCTCGTCGCCAATGCGGTAATTACGAGTCGTTGGAATGAAGATGCCGCCACAACGCAAATGCGGCATGAACGCCGCATAAAGCGCTGATTTTGAATTGATATTCAGCGAGAGAACACTTGGGCGCTGGGGCGCTGGTTTGACTTCACTCATCGTTGATCAATTGGCAAACAGGGCTCGGTAATCCAGAAAAAGGCCTTCAAGGAAAAGGCGCGCATTAAGCGGTTGCTCAGCTTCCTGTCGGCTTGAAATCAGGGCGCGATAGGAATGAATCAAACGTGGGAGAGGAATCATATCAGCCAGCCCGACAATTGTAGTGGCCTGAGGCAGAAAATACCGAACCGGCAGGCTATTCCTGGCCAGTGTCAGGTCAACCAGCCATTTTTGCAACGCATCGACCACCGTTTTCAAAAGAAGTTTGCCCTTGCTCTCTTTGATCGCTTTATCAATCTCACCCGCCAAACCGAGCGGGTCAATATTCTTCCCCGCCGATAAGCGTTTGATCAAAATTTCAAGCCAGACCAATTGCCCGGAAGCTGCCATCTCAAGCGCCAAGCCGGGTGAACCACCCGCCAGCGCCAACCAGCGCCCGGCGTCAGAGACCCCTGCATCGGCCAGTACCTTCTCCGCCTTTTGGGTGCTGGGCAACGCAACGGGCACCACCTGGCAGCGGCTACGAATCGTGGGAAGCAAGCGCATCGGTTCGCTTGAAACCAATAAAAACAATGTACTTGCGATTGGTTCTTCAAGTGATTTAAGAAGTGCGTTGGCAGTACTCCGATTCATCGCTTCCGTCGGATAAATCACAATAATGCGCAAACCTCCGCGGTGCGTGCCGACATTCAGAAACTCATCCAGCCCGCGCACCTGATCAATGGTGATCTGCTGACTTGGCTTCTTCTTACCCTCTTCCAACTCGACATCATCATTTAAGGCGCCGGGCTGCAGCAGGCGAAAATCCGGATGATTACCTTGGGAATACCAGTTACAAGCCAGGCATTTACCACAAGCCTGGCCGTCTGCTGGTAGTTGTTCGCAGAGCAAGCTGGCGGCAAATTGCTTAGCCAGATCGAATTTACCCAAGCCTTTCTGACCAATCAGCAGCAGAGAATGGGGCAAACGCAGGCGCCTTGCCTGAAGGCCGAGCCAAACCTCTTTATGAAGATCAATTACATTCATAAACAAGAAGTTGTAACAATTTGTTCAAGTGATCTGCGAATATTTTCGAGAGAGTTGTTGGCGTCGACAACTTGAATGCGCGAGGGATTTTGATGCGCCCTTTCGAGATAAGCCTGCCGTACGCGTTCGTGAAAATCGGCGCGCTCCTGCTCAAAGCGATCCAGCACTCGACTGGCCAGCGCGATACGTTCGCGGGCAACATCGAGCGGCAAATCGAATAGCAAGGTGAGGTTAGGCTGCATGTGCTCATGCACCCAATGCTCCAGCGCCAGAAACTTGGCCCTATCCAGCCCGCGCCCGCCACCCTGATAGGCGAAGGTCGCATCGCTGAAACGGTCGCAGACGACCCATTCACCCCGACCCAACGCCGGCTCGATGAGTCTGGCCAGATGTTCGCGACGAGCCGCAAACATCAGCAAGGTTTCTGTTTCAAGATGCATTGGCTCATTGAGCAGCAGTGTGCGCAACTTCTCACCCAGTTCCGTGCCGCCAGGCTCGCGCGTTACATGCACGACCAAACCACGCCCACGGAGCCACTCAGCCAGCCATTCGACATGACTGCTTTTACCGGCACCGTCGATGCCCTCGAAAGTGATGAATTTACCTTTCACTTCCCACCTCTTTGGTATTTGTTAACTGCCCGATTGTGCTCATCAAGGCTTCGCGAAAATTCGCTACTGCCGTCGCCACGCGCGACAAAGTAAAGCGCATCTGAACTTGCCGGATGTAACGCCGCCCGGAGCGACGCCAGGCCAGGCATGGCAATGGGTGTCGGCGGCAAGCCGGAACGCGTGTAAGTATTGTACGGAGTATCCGTTTGCAGGTCGCGTTTGCGCAGATTGCCATCAAAATCATTACCCAGGCCATAAATAACGCTGGGGTCCGTCTGCAATAACATGCCCTGACGCAGTCGATTGACAAACACGGCGGCAACGAGCGTGCGATCGGCCTCGCGCCCGGTTTCCTTTTCAATGATCGAGGCCATCACCAGGGCGTCATGTGGCGTCTTGTAAGGCAAACCGGTAGCCCGCCCAGCCCACTCACTTGCCAGCTTGGCTTGCATGCTACGCACGGCGCGGGCCAGCAGTTCAAGGTCACTGGATTGTTTATCAAATAAATAAGTGTCGGAGAACAACCAACCCTCAAGCTGAGTCACCGGCAAACCCAGGCGCTCAATGATTTCTGCTTCAGTCATGCCACGTGTTTCATGCGTCAGATCAGGATGGCTATCGAGCCGAGCCCGCCACTGCTTGAAAGTCCAGCCCTCAATCAGGACCACCTGCCCGAGGGTAACGCGACCTTGAGTCAGCATTTCAAGCAGCTGCAGCGCAGTAATGCCCTGATGAATTGAGTAACTACCCGCCTTTATGCCCACATCAACCCGTTTAAACCGGGCCAGCGCAGTCAGTAATGAAGGCTGCACATCAACGCCCGCTTCCTGCATCTGGGTAATAGCCGAACGCAAACTGCTCCCCGCAATAATCCGAAAATCAAGCGGGACTTGTTGCAAATTCAGCGGCTGGCTTGCCCACCACCAAAGACCACCTGCGGCAGTAGCAGCAAGCAAAAATACCAGGGAAAATAATTTATTGAGAAGGCGCACGGGAACTCATCGGCAACTAGCAGGTCTTGCCCGTGTTGAACGAGCGCGTTAAAACGAGCGATATAATAGCCCAAACCCCTACTGGAGCCCCCATGAACCCCAACTGGCGCAGCTTTCTGGAGTCCGCCGACGGCGTCTTCGACGGCGAAACTTCCGAAATTATCAACTTTAGCGATGCCGACGCCGAATTGCTGGCGGCCAGCCAGCAAACCGTCCTCGTTCCGCTCACCCATCTTGGCCTGATCGAAGCCAGCGGCGAGGAAGCCAAATCCTTTCTGCACAGTCAATTCACCAACGACATTAACCATCTGGGTGAAGGAACGGCCCAGCACGCCGGTTGGTGCACGGCTAAAGGCCGCATGCAGGCCAGCTTTCTCATCTGGCGTACCGGCGAAAACTATCAATTGGCGCTCGCCGCCGACCTGCAAGAAGCAGCGCAAAAACGTCTGCAAATGTTTGTGCTGCGCGCCAAAGTCAAATTAACTGCGCAGACCGACAACACGCTGCTGCTCGGCCTCTCCGGCCCACAAGCCGAAGAAGCCCTTAGCGATGCCGCCCTGCCCCGCCCAACTGAACCCATGAGCAGCGCCATCGCGGACGGCATCACGGTTATTCGGCTCGACGCAACACGTTTCATCATTGCCCTACCGGAAACTGCAACCGCTGCGTTGTGGAATAAGCTAACGGTGAAGGCACGGCCGGCCGGGGTTCCCGTTTGGCGCTGGCTTGATATTCAAGCCGGCTTCCCGCTCATCACACTGGCTACCAAGGAAGAATTCGTGCCACAAATGGCCGATTTCGAAAAAATTGGCGGCGTTAGTTTTCATAAGGGTTGCTACCCCGGCCAAGAAATTGTCGCTCGCACGCAATATCTTGGTAAGGTCAAGCGTCACCTTTATCGCCTGCGCAGCGAGCATGCCTTGAAAGCCGGCGACAGCCTGCACTCACCGGACAACCCTGACCAGGCCTGCGGCATGGTAATGACCGCAGCGCCTTCCCCAGCTGGTGGTTATGAGGCATTGGCCGTGGTCCAGTCCAATTTCTCGACCAACGTCCATCTTGGCGCCTTGGACGGCCCGAAAATTGAGGCGGCTGCGGTCAACCCGTAAAAGCAGGCAAAAATGTGCTTGATCGTCATCGGCTGGCGGCGCCATCCAGATTACCCTTTGGTCCTCGCCGCCAACCGTGACGAGTTTTATGCCCGGCCCACCGCCATTGCGGCACGTTGGCCGGGTGCGTCGCAGGTCATGGGCGGCCTTGGTCTTGAAGCTGGCGGCACCTGGCTAGGGATTACCGAAACCGGACGATTCGCCGCCATAACCAATGTTCGCGAACCGCATATGGAAAAGGGGCGTTACTCGCGCGGGCAATTGACGCGGGACTTTCTCCTCTCGGATAGCTCCGCGGCTCACTATGCCCAGCAAATTGATGGCAAGCAATACTCAGGTTTCAATTTATTGCTTGGCGACGGAGCGTCGTTGATCTATTGCTCAAACCGGGATGGCGAGCCGCGCTCATTACCGCCTGGCATCTATGGGCTATCGAACCATTGTCTCGACAGCCCATGGCCCAAACTGATGCAAGCCCGCGAAAGTTTCAGCCGGGCGCTACAGGATATGCCAAGGGAAGGAAAATTTTTCAACCTACTGGCTGACCAAAGCATCGTCGCCGACAAAAATCTGCCAAAAACCGGCGTATCGCTCGCTTGGGAACGCCTGCTCTCAACCGTCTTTGTTCAATCCGAAAGCTATGGAACCCGTGCCTCGACAGTACTTTGGCAAGGTTCGGACGGAACGATCAGGTTGCATGAAAAAAGCTTCGGACCGTATGGTCACCCCATTCAATCCTCAGTGATTTCCACCTCACTACGACACTGCACTTGATCAAACGCCTCAACCATATGACGGAAAAGTGCAGATAAATATAGCCAGGCAAGCCTGAGATAAGCCGTTCTGGCGCTTCCGGACTGCCGTGAATAAAGTAGTCAACGGTGTCGTTGAAAATTGTTGCCTGCAAGCGACCGTTAATTCATCAGGATACTGATTGACAGCTATGTGCAAGGCTCAATTTTGAGCTTTGCCGTAAAAACAGCGAGTAGCCGAAAAAACGCCTGCTATTCACCGTCGACCGTAACAGTCGCTTGATTCGTTTTTTGTTGGCGTTCGGTAAGCAAGTTGACGACTACACTGCCTTGACCCGGCCAGGGCTATGGCGTCAAACGCGAGAAATAGGGCGCACGACCAAGACGTTCTTTCCCTGCAACGGGTTCCCCATGTATTCCAAGCCGACTTCTTCCGCGGAGACGAGTGCCAGTTCGACGCGTCCTTGATAGCGGGTTAAGAAGCGCTCAATGGTTTCACCTTCGTCGCATCCTCTCTGAAACTTCCAGAATCCGGCGACACTGGTCTCGGATGTGGGGCCGAACATGCTTAGTACGGCCCAGCCCTGGTGAGGGTTCTTGACCTTGTAATCGCTCATCGACTCCAAATGGGCGAGACCCGCAAGTTCTGAAAGTAAAGACATAGTGGCTCCGTGACACACTTGTTCGGGGTTTCCGAATAAAGTACATTGATATTTCTGCGCCGCGCAGTTTACCCGAGGAGCTGCCATTCAGTGCGATTAGCCGCAGAAGGGCAGTTTTGCGGGAATTCGCAGAATTAGAACGGGCACCACATCAGCTGATGTTTTCAGCTTGCGTAATCTGCCGAGTTTTCGGCTGATCTACTGACCCGGACTTTCGTCGTCGCGTGGGGTAATTCAAATCACACCCAAGCGACATGGCCACGGGAGACGGCCTAGTGAAAACCTCATTCCAGAAACAAGTTTTCACATATTTTTCACAGGCAACAAAAAGGCCACCGCAATGGTGGCCTAAGCGCTTGATTCAGTGGTGGGCGGTACAAGTTTCGAACTTGTGACCCCTGCCGTGTGAAGGCAGTGCTCTACCCCTGAGCTAACCGCCCACTGAAGAGGCGCGCATTTAACCATAACTCAGGGGATGGGTCAAACGTGCGAACGCAGGTGCGTCGGATAAAATAGCTCTTTTTATTTCTGTATAGATTCCGTTCCCATGAAGCCTGTCCGCACCCGTTTTGCCCCGAGCCCTACCGGTTATCTTCACATAGGTGGTGCTCGCACCGCACTATTTTCCTGGGCCTTTGCCCGCCGTCATAGAGGCACATTCATTCTACGGATTGAGGATACCGATGTGGCGCGCTCAACGCCTGAAGCCGTGCAGGCCATTCTCGACGGCATGCAATGGCTCGGCCTGAATCATGACGAAGGCCCGTTTTACCAAATGCAGCGAATGGAGCGCTACAAGGAGGCAATCCAGCAGATGTTGGCCAATGGCACCGCTTATTACTGCTACACGACGCGTGAGGAATTGGATACTTTGCGTGCTGAACAGGAAGTACGAAAGGAAAAGCCTCGTTACGACGGTCGCTGGCGGCCGGAACCTGGCAAAAAACTGCCCACTCCACCGGCAGGCGTGCCAGCGGTCATTCGCTTTAAAAACCCCAAGGATGGCGTCGTTGCCTGGGATGATCAGGTGAAAGGGCGGATCGAATTTGCCAATAGCGAACTCGACGATTTGATCATTGCTCGTGCCGATGGCACGCCGACATACAATTTCTGCGTCTGTATTGACGATTGGGATATGGGGATCACTCACGTCATTCGTGGCGACGACCATGTCAACAACACACCGCGCCAGATCAATATTCTCCAGGCTTTGGGCGCCGACATTCCGCAATACGCGCACCTCTCAATGATTCTTGGTGACGACGGCGCAAAGCTCTCAAAACGTCACGGCGCTGTTTCTGTGATGCAGTACGATGATGACGGCTTCCTGCAAGAGGCTGTAATCAACTATCTGGCCCGTCTTGGCTGGTCACATGGTGACGAAGAAATTTTTAGCCGCGAACAATTTGTCGAATGGTTTGATCTCGACCACATCACTGCTTCAGCCGCCCAATTCAATACAGAAAAGCTGCTCTGGTTAAACCAGCTTTACATGAAGCAAATGCCCGTCACCGAACTCGCCATCAAAATCAAGGCGCGCCTGACTGCACGTAACATCAATACCGACACCGGAACCAATCTTGAGCAGGCAGTGACGCTCTATGTGGACCGTTGCAACACACTGAACGTACTAGCTGATGCGGTCGAGATTTTTTACACCCACGTCACACCCAACCCCGATCTGCTGGCTCAGCACCTGAGTGACGAAGCGCAGCCGGCGCTTGCGGATTTCGCAGCCGGTCTCGCCAATGTTGCCTGGGAAGCGCCAGCCATCAATGCACTGATCAAGGAAACAGTCACCCAACATGGCTTAAAAATGCCGAAATTAGCTATGCCTCTGCGCGCTATTTTGACGGGACAGACTCAGACACCATCGGTTGACGCAGTCATTGTTTTGATTGGCCGAGAAAAAGCGATGGCCGCTCTGGCACAAAATATTAAATAAAACTTGGAAGATCTATTTACAAGGGCCTGTATGGTCCCTATAATGCGGCCTTCTTTCGCGGCGGGGGTATAGCTCAGCTGGGAGAGCGCTTGCATGGCATGCAAGAGGTCCGCGGTTCGATCCCGCGTACCTCCACCAAAAGCGCGAAAGAAGATAGTCCGGGTCCCCATCGTCTAGAGGCCTAGGACACCGCCCTTTCACGGCGGCGACCGGGGTTCGAATCCCCGTGGGGACGCCAAGAATTTTGGCAGTAAAGTTTTTGCAGTGGAGTGGTAGTTCAGTTGGTTAGAATACCGGCCTGTCACGCCGGGGGTCGCGGGTTCGAGTCCCGTCCACTCCGCCAACGATTTGGAAACTGGGTCACCCCGGTGTTTTATACAGACTAAAAACTTCGGTTTTTTATCTGGGCTGAAAAGCCAAAGCAGGTCGGCTTCCTCTCGAAATTGGGGGTATAGCTCAGCTGGGAGAGCGCTTGCATGGCATGCAAGAGGTCCGCGGTTCGATCCCGCGTACCTCCACCAGGTGCCGACTGGTAGTTGTTGTTTTAATGTAACGTCCGGGTCCCCATCGTCTAGAGGCCTAGGACACCGCCCTTTCACGGCGGCGACCGGGGTTCGAATCCCCGTGGGGACGCCAAGAATTTTGGCAGTAAAGTTTTGCAGTGGAGTGGTAGTTCAGTTGGTTAGAATACCGGCCTGTCACGCCGGGGGTCGCGGGTTCGAGTCCCGTCCACTCCGCCAACATTTTAAAAGCCGTTGAATCAATCAGATTCAACGGCTTTTTTCATTAGTGATGCTATGTACCATGGCATTCCGGCTGGTTTTTGAACCAACCTCAGCTATTACTTTTCAACAAAAGCCCGCTCAATTACATAATCACCGAGTTCCCCGGTGTGGTGATGACCGACTCTGAAGCCGCGGCTATCCAGCATGGTGGCAGTGTCGGTGAGCATGGCCGGGCTGCCGCAGATCATCGCGCGGTCGGTGGCCGGGTCGAGTGGTGACAAGCCAATATCGGCAAAGAGTTTTCCCGATTCGATCAGATCTGTGAGCCGACCTTCGTTACGGAAAGTCTCGCGAGTCACCGTCGGGTAATAGATCAGCTTTTCACGCACCGACTCACCGAAGAACTCATTGGTCGTCAACTCATGTTCGATATAGTCGTGGTAAGCCAACTCATTGGTCCAGCGCACACCGTGAATGAGAATAATTTTCTCAAACTGCTCATAGACCTCGGGGTCATGGATCAAACTCATGAACGGCGCCAATCCAGTGCCTGTGGCAAACATGAAGAGACGTTTGCCTGGTTTGAGGTCGTGCAAAACCAGAGTTCCGGTCGGCTTTTTGCTAACGATGATCGGATCGCCCGGCTGCAAGTGCTGCAGGCGTGAAGTTAACGGCCCATCCGCAACCTTGATGCTAAAAAACTCCAGATATTCTTCATGGTTAGCACTGGCGATACTATAAGCGCGAGTTAAAGGTCGACCATTGACTTCGAGGCCGATCATTACAAACTGACCATTGATGAAACGCAGGCCCGGGTCACGCGTCGTACGAAATGAGAACAGCGTGTCATTCCAGTGATGGACAGAAATTATTTTTTGGTTTCCAAGGGTACTCATGGCTGTTTTCTCGGTAGTCATTGTTTACGCTTTGCAGCATAGTCGGTGCCGCTTACATATTTAAGCGGATGTCATTGACCGGCATTATGGAGCCACCGATGATCGGCGTAATGGAGCCAGTTTGAAGAAGTAAAAACGGGCTAAATCGGGGCTTAAAGCGAGGTGGAT
>JAUYQT010000833.1 GCA_030697085.1 Azonexus sp.
CAAAGGCGTCATCGGCGTGAAAAATGTCTTGAATAAGGTGGCTATCAAGGAGTCGACGATCACTGTCGGAAACAATCTTGATGACGGGGTGGTCACCGCCAAGGTGAAAGCAGCCCTGCTCGGCGATGAAATAACCAAGAGCCGGGATATTGCAATCGTCACCCGCAAGGGCGAAGTTCAGCTCAGTGGCTTTGTTGATAATCAATTGCAGATTGACCGTGCCCTTGCAATTACCCGTGCCATTGACGGCGTGAGCGGTGTCAGCAACGAAATGAGCATCAAGAAATAGAACCAGTCAGGTCTCTCTCGCCTGGTGGGAGAACCCTTGGGCTGGAAATTTGCCCCTACCCTACTCATTGCAGACATGGCCATGACTGGCCATTCAGGAGAAAGCCATGAAACCGAATTTTTTGTTGCTGCCGGGTTTGCTCAATGACGCAAGTCTCTTTACCGAACAAATTACTGCCCTGATCCCCCTGGGCAAAGTCGAAGTTGCTGACCTGACAAACGCCGAGACGATCAGCGAACTGGCTGCAAGCGTGCTCAAGGCAACATCATCTGAACGCATTGTGCTGCTTGGTCTCTCGCTGGGTGGCTATGTCGCTTTCGAGATCATGCGCCAGGCGCCTGAGCGGGTAGCCGGACTTGTGCTCATCGACACTACGGCCCGCCCGGACAGCGCCGAAGCAACGGCAAAACGCGAAGAGCTGATCAAACTGGCCGCTACCGATCTCGACGCAGTGACCGAGCAACTACTGCCGCGCCTCTCGCATCCGGAGCGAATGAATCATCCTGCCGTGCGTGGTGTCATTCAGTCGATGGCAACGGGCCTCGGCAAGGAAGTTTTCGCCCGTCAGCAGCGTGCAATCATGAGCCGCCCCGACAGCCGAGCAACGCTGGCAGACATCACCTGCCCAACGCTGGTTATCTGTGGCGAGGATGACCTGATTACCCCACCCGAACTGGCAGCCGAAATAGTCGATGGAATCAAGCACGCCAAGCTGGCACTCATCGCCCAGTGCGGTCACCTGTCGACGCTGGATCAGCCGGAGGAAGTCAGTCGTCTACTGGTTGAGTGGATCAAACGCAATAAATTCTGATTGAATAGCCGCTCAGTGAGCTATTGCCGCACAGTCGCCTTCTTTGCGCAGCTCAATTCTCTCGCTGGGCGATGCCGATAAGTTCTTTGGCGATATCGTTAGTGCCGTATTGCACTCTATTTAGAACTCAAGCGGATCGGTTTAGGCAATCTCTTCCTTAGGATCACGCGACATCAACTGCTCGACAGCTTCAGCTGCCCGCATTCTGCCATCCAGCACGGCCGCCACTGCCGAACAAATTGGCATATCGACATTCAGCCTTCGGGCCAGTTGATCAACTTCGCGGGCGGTGTAAACCCCCTCGGCAACGTGTCCCAACTCTTCAAGAATTTGCGGCAACAACTTGTTTTCAGCCAGAGCCAGGCCAACACGACGATTGCGTGACAAATCACCAGTACATGTAAGAATCAGATCGCCCATACCCGCCAGCCCCATGAACGTTTCACGCTGAGCACCGAGCGCCTGGCCTAAACGAGCGATTTCGGCCAAGCCTCGCGTTATCAGCGCAGCCCGGGAATTCAGACCAAGACCCAGTCCATCGCAAGCGCCCGTCGCAATCGCCAGCACGTTCTTGACGGCCCCTCCCACTTCAACGCCGATCAAATCGTCGTTGGCGTAAATACGCAGGCTCGTCGTATGTAATTGACGCGCTGTTTGGCGCGCGAAATCTGGATTATTGGCAGCTAACGCCACGGCGGTCGGTCGCCCCGCCGCAACTTCATCGGCAAAGCTTGGGCCGGATAGCGCGCCACAAATCACCTGCGGCCCGAGCACATCCATCACCACCTGATGCGGCAAGCTACCGCTGCCAGCCTCAAAACCTTTGCAAACCCAGAGCAAAGGGAATGAAACGTTGAGTGCGTGAAGACGCTCAACAGTGGGCCTCAAGCCGGCAATTGGCGTCGCCACAACCAGCAAATCCACATCGGCAACCGCCGCAGAAAAATCGGTTGAAATCACGACAGATTCGGGCAGCTTATGGCCAGGGAAAAACCGCCGGTTTTCACGGGTATTTTTCAGGTCGACCGCAACATCGTCGTCGCGCGACCACAAGATGACTTCATGCTTGCCAGCAAAAGCAATGGCCAACGCGGTGCCCCAGGCGCCAGCGCCAAGCAATGCGATTTTCATAAACCCCACACTTGCGTCGAGAAAATATAGCCAGTAGCACCATCCGCATGCCGCACCTTGACCCAGCCTGGCGAGGCGAGTTCAATGAACTCGACGGCAACCCACTTATCCAGAGTAGCGACAAGCGCTGCTTCGACTTTATCAGATTGGCGAATTTCACCCTTGGCCGCCGTCACCACAAGCATGCGGCGATCGGCTAAATTGCGTGCCTCAATCCAGGCCAGCGAGCCTTCGGCATCGCGCACCTTGAGCCAACCCTCCAAGCGAACCACGACTTCAACCGGCGTCTGCGCTTTGATCAGATAAAGCTTTTTACCCTGTTGCGACGGCGAGTCGTAAAGAATCGCCGCCGGCACATTGACCGAACGATAGTCAATGGCCAGCACCGCACTCGCAGCGCCAAGCAGTAACAGTGCAACGAGTGTTTGACGCCAAATGATCATTTTATTGAATGGTCGGTTCGGTAGCCGTAGCGCTTTGTTCCTGCATACGCTGCATATACATTGCTTCAAAATTAACCGGCTGCAACACAATCGGCGAGAAGCCGGCACGCGTCACGGCATCAGACACAGTTTCACGGGCATAGGGGAACAGGATGTTCGGGCACGCGACGGCAATCAGTGGCTCGACCTGATCATCCGGCACATTCATGATGCGGAAAATGCCGGCCTGGCCCACTTCAACCAAGAAAACTGTCTTTTCGCCAAATTTGGCAGTCACCGTCACTGTCAGAACCACTTCGAACACGCCCTCACCAACACCGCGACCGCTTGTATTGAGCTGAATTTCAACCTGCGGCGCTTCGCGCTCAAGGAAAATTTCCGGCGCATTAGGGACTTCGACCGAGAGATCCTTGACGTAAAGTTTTTCAATACCAAAGACGGGCTGTTCGTTTTGTTCCATGATTTTTCTTTCAGTAGTTAATGGGTTTCAGGCCTTGCCATCGAGCAGCGGCTGTAGCTTGCCGGCTGAATCAAGGGCGTAAAGATCATCACAACCGCCGACATGGTTATCGCCGACAAATATCTGCGGCACGGTGCGGCGCTTTGTTTTTTGCATCATTTCATCACGACGGTCAGGGTTGAGATCAACCCGCACCTCCTCGATATCAGTCACCCCACGCGCGGCCAAAAGTTGCTTGGCGCGAATGCAGAAAGGGCAAACCGCCGTCGTGTACATCAACACGGCGACGCTCATTTGTTTCGAGTCCCTTTTTTGACCGGGTAACCGGCCCCCACCCAGGCATCAACACCGCCGGCCAGGTTATAAAGCTTGGTGAAGCCCTGTTTTTTCAATTCCGCACTGGCTTTACCCGAACGCATCCCGGAAGCGCAGCAGAAAATAATCGGCTTGTCCTTGAATTTTTCCAGTTCGCCAACGCGCTCTGTCACTTTCGCCAGCGGAATATTCAGTGCATTGGGCAAATGCCCCTCGGCGAACTCACCTACTTCGCGCACATCAACGATGTGGGCGTCTTCGCGGTTGATCAGCGTGGTTGCCTCGCCAGGAGTAACCGCATTGGCCGCCGAAGGCATTAAAAATGGCCAAAGCAAGGCAAAGCCGCTGATCACCACCAGCGAGATCAACATAACGTTCTGATTTACAAAATCCATCGGCATCAATTAACCCTTTTCACCACAAAAAACCTCACGCATAAGACTTACAAGTTGCAGGGTACGCTGATCGCCTACCCGGTAAAAAACACGGTTCGCATCCTTGCGTGTCAGCAAGACATCCTTTTCCCGCAGGATAGCCAAATGCTGCGAAATGTTGCTTTGCGAAGTGCCAACCGCATCAACGATTTCCTGAACACAAGCCTCCTGGCTACCCAATACACAAAGTATCTTCAGACGCAGGGGATGCGCGATAGCCTTGAGCGCTCGTGCCGCCGTTTCTATGTGCTCCTGCTTGTCAATCAGATTGAAGGGAAGCGTGTCCAAGATAAAACCTCGTTATCGGCGAATGGATCATTATAAAATAAGGTTTTGCGTTTCGCGGACCTTAATCGGCATCAATTGTAATGGCTCAAGAACAAGACCGCGCTGCCGTATTTTGGCAAGAGCCACTCAGTGAACGACGCCGACCCGCCCTAGCCCGGACGGCGGCACTTATAGCCGCCGTTTTCATTTGCACCGTCACGGCTCAGGCAAAAGCACCGCAGACAACCGCAAGCACGCAACAATCACCCGAAATTGCCGAAAAGCAGGCCGACCTCGGAGAGCTGCGCGATCGCATCAAAAATTTACGCAAGGACCTCACTGCGAGCGAAGAGGACAAGGCCGACGCTGCCGACCTTCTGCGTGAATCTGAACGCGAGATATCCCGCCTGCAGCGCGAATTGCACGACTTCTCACATCAGCGCGGTCAACTGCAAAATACCCTCAAAAATCTTGAGCAGCAATCCGAGGAACTAAGCAACACACTTGGCCAGCAGCAATCTCAACTGGAAAAATTCCTTTACAAACAATACCTGCGTGGCACACCGGATTCACTACAACTTTTGCTCAACGGCGACGACCCAAACCAGATCGCCCGTGATTTGCACTATTTGTCGGCAATTGCACAGACCCGTGCCGAGTTGATGGGCGAAATCAACACGACCCTCCGCAAAAAAAAGACGCTCGCTGCCAACACTAAAGAGCGCAGCACCGAACTGGCTGAAGTTGAAGCCGAACAACAGAAGCGGCATGCTGAGTTGCAGAAGCAGCGTGAGGCGCGCAAGTCGCTCTATGCCCAGGTTTCAAAAAAGGTAAATAGCCAACGCAAGGAAATCGGCAA
>JAUYQT010000020.1 GCA_030697085.1 Azonexus sp.
TGTCTCCTTGAGGACGCAGGGTTTGTGGTTGATCTTGCCGTTGACGGTTGTGTCGCAGTAGAACTGGCCAAAAACAGTCTGTATGGATTGATTTTGATGGACATGCAAATGCCGAACATGAATGGCCTTGATGCCACTCGGGCAATCCGGGCTAACTCAATGAATATGCACACGCCAATTCTCGCGATGACTGCCAACGCTCTGGATGAAGATCGAAAAACTTGTCTCGATGCCGGCATGAACGACCATATTGGAAAACCAGTCAATCCAGACCGCCTATTCGATACTTTGCTCCGCTGGCTGTCCCAGTCAAAGTGAGAAGGCGCTGGTTACACAAGTCTTTCTTTCCGCAGCCTACACGGCCAAGCAGCTGAAAGCCAGAAACTGATACATGACCGGCCGTTCGCGCAGCGCGGCTTTTCGTCGGATCGATAGCCACTCATGACCGACTGGCGAGGTCGGATTTTCCGGCCCCAGTGACTGGAAGCGTTTTATTGCTGATGGCGGGAGGCAAAACCGGAACGGATGTTTTGAGTATTGGCGAGTTCCACATAAAGTCACCGCGCTGTTCGCGGGTAAAATGCTTGATTGATTGAATTGTCTGCGCCGGAATTATTCCGCAGGCGTAGCGATTCGCTACCGATTTTCCCCTGGCAGGAACCCGCTCATGCTCCAGAAACTTCCCTCTTTTCCCGGCGTTCAAGGCCCCGTCGTCATCATCGTGATGGACGGCTACGGCATTCCCAAGTCCGAGGTCGGGAGCGCCATTGCTGCCGCCCGCAAGCCGACGCTGGATCGCTTGTTCGCCGACTATCCCAACATCCGCCTGCGTGCCCACGGCACCGCGGTCGGCATGCCCTCCGACGATGACATGGGGAATTCCGAGGTGGGTCACAACGCCATCGGCGCCGGGCAGGTTTATAGCCAGGGCGCGGCGCTGGTTGCCGACGCCATTGCTTCCGGCGCCATCTGGCAGGGCGAGGCGTGGCAGCAGATCGTGGCCCGAGCCAAAGCCGGTCGCGGCGTGGTGCATTTCATTGGCCTGTTTTCTGACGGCAACGTGCATAGCCATATTGATCACCTGCAGGCGATGGTGGTTCAGGCCAGGGCGGAAGGGGTCAAGACGGTGCGTATTCACGCCTTGCTCGATGGCCGCGATGTGCCGGAAAGCAGCGCACTGGAATACATCGTGCCCTTCGAGGCGTTTCTGGCCGAGATCAGCAGCAATGGTTTCGATGCCCGCATTGCTTCCGGCGGCGGTCGTCAGCACATCACGATGGATCGCTACGACGCCAACTGGGCGATGGTCGAAAAAGGCTGGAAAATCCATGTGTTGGGCGAAGGCCAGCAGTTTGCCAACGCCACTGCTGCGGTCAACGGCCTGCGCGAGCAAAATCCCGGCACCATTGATCAGGATTTGCCGCCTTTCGTCATTGGCGAGGGGGGCGATAATCATGGCCAGCCGATTGGCACGATTGAGGATGGCGACTCGGTGGTTTTCTTCAACTTCCGTGGCGACCGGGCGATTGAAATTACCCGGGCTTTCGAGGAAGCCGGTTTCGACAAGTTCGATCGCGTCCGCGTGCCGAAAGTTACCTACGCCGGCATGCTGCAATACGATGGCGACCTGCAATTACCCAAGCGCTTTTTGGTCGCGCCGCCGGCGATCAAGGACACCATGGGCGAGTGGTTCAGCAAGGCGGGCGTTACGCAGTTTGCCTGTTCAGAAACCCAGAAATTCGGCCACGTTACCTATTTCTGGAATGGCAACCGCTCGGGCAAATTCGACGGCGAGACCTATCAGGAAGTGCCGAGTGATGTCGTGCCTTTCGAGCAGCGGCCGTGGATGAAGGCCGCTGAAATCGCCGACACGATGATCGCGGCGCTGAAGAGCGGCCAGTACAAGACGCTGCGCTGCAATTTCGCCAATGGTGACATGGTTGGCCATACCGGCAATTTCCGCGCCGCGACGATGTCGGTCGAGGCGGTCGACCTGCAACTGGCGCGCATTCTGCCGGTGATCGACGCCATGGGCGGCGTCGCGCTGATTACCGCCGACCATGGCAATGCCGATGAAATGTACGAACTCGACAAGAAGACCCAGCAGCCGGCGCAGCATCCGGATGGATCGTTCAAGGCGAAGACGGCGCACACGTTGAATCCCGTGCCGCTGATCCTTTACGACAACGTCAGCGGCGGCAAACTGGGGCTGAAGCAGACGGCAACGGCCGGCTTGGCCAATATTGCTGCGACGGTGGCCAATCTGATCGGGCTGGAAAAACACGCGAAGTGGGACGAGAGCCTGCTCGAACTCAAGTAAGCTGCCGTTGCTCCTGGCGAAACGGGCGCCTGTCATCTGGCAAGCGCCCGTTTTCATTGACTATTCGTTTTTATCGAACTATTAGTGATCTCATTCAGGGTAGCTCATGCCGCCCGGCGCTCCTAAAATAGCGCCCCAACCCTTTTTACTGCGCCGACCACCATGCTCGAATTGCTTCTTTCCCCCGAAATCTGGATCGCTTTTTTCACGTTGACCGCGCTGGAACTGGTGCTCGGCATCGACAACATCATTTTCATCTCCATCCTGGTCGACAAGCTACCGAAAGAGCAACAGGAAGTGGCGCGCCGTATCGGCCTGTTCCTCGCCATGTTCATGCGCATCGGCCTGCTCCTCGTCTTGTCGTGGATCGTCGGACTAACCGAGCCGGTGCTGACGCTGTTTGACTTCAGCGTTTCCGGGCGCGACCTGATCCTGATTGTCGGCGGTTTATTCCTGATCTGGAAAAGTACCAGCGAAGTGCACCAGTTGCTCGAAGGCGAAGAAGGCTCCGAATCGCACAAAGTCGCCTCCAGCTTTGCCGGCGTTATCGCCCAGATCATTGTCATCGACCTGGTATTTTCGCTCGACTCGATCATTACCGCCGTCGGCATGGTCAGCGAGGTTAGCGTGATGATCGCAGCGGTCGTCGCCTCGGTCGGCCTGATGATGCTGTTTGCCCGCTCAATCGGCGAATTCGTCTCGAATCACCCGACGATCAAAATGCTCGCGCTATCCTTCCTGGTCGTTGTCGGCGTCGTGCTGATTGCCGATGGCTTCGGCCACCATGTACCAAAGGGCTACATCTACTTCGCGATGGCTTTCTCGGTCGGCGTCGAGATGCTCAATATCCGCATGCGCAAGACGGTGGTCAAGCCGGTTGATTTGCGCGAGCCGTACGCCCGCGAGGAGTAATCATCTGACGGCTAACCGCCAGGCTAGCCCAACCGGATGGACCCAATGGGTGCTCTACCGAGAGGTAAGCACCCATTTTTGTCTCTTCCGACCTCTTTTGGCTAATGCTGAACGAAATCAGCGCAAAAAACGACATTGTCTTGCCATGGCATTCTCATCATAATAAATCTGGATATACCCGGAAAAAGCACCGGCAATCCGGCGCCATTAACTGAGCCAACCGCTACGATCGCACTGATGCCGTCAGAATCGGAAGCCGTGCCAGAGGCTGAGTTTGCGTTGGAAATGGCCCGCCAAAACAAGGAAAAGCACGAGCGTCTGCAGCAACAAAAAAATATCGCCGCACGGGCTGACCGCGCCTGGGAACAAGCGGCGCGCGTGACGCGGGAGGCCATGCTCGGCATGGGCCGAGCGCCGAAAGTGGCAGGGACGCAACCCCGCGATCTCTCGCAACAAACCACGAGTCAGATTAGCCAGGGACAAGAATTTTTGCTCCATCTGCTCGGCGACAAGGACGGCGAAGGGCCGCAGTTTCGTGCGCTGATGGTAGCGACTGGCCGCTGGGGAAAACCAACCCCGGCCCGGCCGCTCGCATTGTTGCGCTGGCCGACCGTTACGACCGGCTTTGCTCACCGGAGTCACCGGAACGCCTTGCGGTCGCGCCTTCGGAGGCGCTTTCCCGCTTGTTCAAGCGGGAATCCTCAAAATTCGATCAGCGCCTGCTGAGTATTTTGCTCAAATTGCTCGGCGTTTATCCGCCGGGTTCGCTGT
Organism: Azonexus sp.; assembly: GCA_030697085.1. Lineage (GTDB taxonomy): Bacteria > Pseudomonadota > Gammaproteobacteria > Burkholderiales > Rhodocyclaceae > Azonexus. Next base: position 4,004 of record JAUYQT010000020.1, read on the forward strand.
TCACAACGGACAAAGCGAACCAGGCAATTTGTCGGTGTTTTTTGCCGCAGCGGCACGGAAGAAAACATGCCGCCCTACAAGCCAGCCTCTTTGCCCGCCCATTTTTGCCGGTAATGCACCGGCGCCATGCCGGTCCACTCGACAAACGCCCGATAAAACGCCGAGGTGTCGGCGTAGCCGAGATCGGCGGCGACGGCGGCGATTGAGTCCTTGGTTTTGGTCAGCCGGGCGAGTGCCATATCGCGGCGCAGCGCGTCCTTGATTTCGCGGAAACTGGAGCCTTCATCGCCCAGCCGGCGGTGCAGCGTGCGCGGCGAGAGGTGGAGCTGGTCGGCAATTTCGTCGAGACTGAGCGTCCCCGGCAAGCCGGCGCGCAGCCGGTCACGGACGCGAATGACCATTTCACGGTCACGCCGGTAGAGTGTCGTGATCTTGCCCGGGGCGCCGTCGAGAAAGGCGGCGAGCGCGGCTTCATCGCGGCGAATCGGCAGGTCGAGCAGGTTGGCGTTGAAACTGGCAACCAAGGTACCGACACCGCTCGCCAGCGTCGGCGCAAAACGGGAATCTTCGGTGAAGATCAGCGCGTAATCAGCCGCGTGGGCCGGGCGGCGGTAGGGAAAAATCACGCTATCGAGCGCCAGGCCACGCCCGGCCAGCCAGCAGCAAAGGCCATGCAGCAGACGGAGCAGCCATTCAAACGCGAAAATGCGGCCGGGATCGTCGGGCTGCTCGGCCAGGTGGCGGGTTTCACTGATGCGTAACTCAGCTCGCCCCTGCTGGCGGCGAATGCTGATGGCCAGATCGGGCAGCACGAGGTGAAGAAAGCGGCTGGCACGTTGCAAAGCTTCAGCCAGCGTCGGGGCGCTGAGTAAACCGCGGCAAAGAAATTCAAAGCTGCCCCGGCGCATCGGCTGAGTAAAAAGACCGAAGCCTTCGTCGTCGAGCGCGGTGTTGATCAGGTTATAGAGTGCGGCATAGCGGGCAATCGGAATGCGCTTGTCCGGGTCTGCAAGATCGATACCGGCTGCTGTCAGCAAGGGTTTGCTGGCGATGCCCCGGCGGGCGAGGCCGGCCAGCATGCCGGAAACAAACCCATTGGCGACAGTGGCTTGCGAGCGTTCCTGGCGATTCTCGATGGTGCGTCGCAGCATTTTTGGCCATTTTTTACCGTTGACCGCAGCACTCTATCACCTTGGCGGAATTTGCACGATTGTCGTCTATCACGACAATGGCCTGATCGTGAAAGGGTCTTAATATGACGGCTTCCGATCCCAAGATAAAGAGACAGCCGCCATGACCGATCTTTCCGTTGCCAAGAAACTCATGCCCTACAAGCCCAAAAACAAGCTGCGTTTCATCACGGCGGCTGCGCTGTTTGACGGCCACGATGCGTCGATCAACATCATGCGGCGGATCATGCAGGCGACCGGCGCCGAGGTCATTCACTTGGGTCACAACCGTTCGGTGCAGGAAATCGTCAACGCGGCGCTGCAGGAAGACGTCCAGGGCATTGCGATTACCTCCTATCAGGGCGGCCACGTCGAGTTCTTCAAATACATGATGGATCTGCTGAAAGCCAATGGCGGCAGCGAGATCAAGGTTTTCGGTGGCGGCGGCGGGGTGATCGTGCCGTCCGAAATCAAGGAACTGCACGAATACGGCGTTTCCCGCATTTACGCGCCGGAAGACGGGGTGAAAATGGGGCTGCAGGGCATGATCAACGACCTCGTTCAGCAGTCCGATTTCGATGTCGGCGCTTCGGGTATTCCGGCCAGCGAACAAGTATTGGCCGGCCTGCAGGCCGGCGACAGGCGTTTGCTGGCACGGGTTATCACGCTGCTTGAAAACGGCGCCGCACCGGGTTTGAAGGAGCCATTGCTCAAGGCCGCTGCCGCGCTGACCGTGCCGGTGCTCGGCATTACCGGCACCGGTGGCGCCGGCAAATCGTCGCTGACCGACGAACTGATTCGCCGCTTCCGCCTCGACCAGAACGACGCGGTGAAGATTGGGCTGGTTTCGATCGACCCCTCACGCAAACGCACTGGCGGCGCCCTGCTTGGCGACCG
>JAUYQT010000123.1 GCA_030697085.1 Azonexus sp.
CGCAACCAGGCTGGCAAGCAGCCGGCGATCATCAAGTTCGACGGCAAACCCGTCGCCCTCAAGCTTTTTACCGCGCGCCAGCGTTGTTGCGCCGTTCAGCGTGATCTGCCATTGGTCGCCTTGGTAACGCACCTGTGCTTCGATCAGGCTGTCGCCATCCCGGAAGCCGATGATGCGGGCGGCGCAAAGATTCATTCGCCAACCGTCGCGCGCATGCCAGGGTGACCAGGGGTCGCCGCTGGTTTTTGCCTGCAGGCGAGCGGCGTGTTGCTCCCAAAGCAACTCACCGACCGTGGCGACCAGTAGCGCGTCGCGTGGCACGGCCTGGGCCGCGGGGAAAAGGAAATCCTTCTGGCGTTCGATCAGGCCGGTATCGAGATCGGCGTCGGCGAAGGCCGGGCAGGCGACGAGGCGGGCGAGAAAGTCGATATTGGTTGTCACGCCGGCGATCTGATAGTCGGCCAGCGCCTTACGCATGCGGGCCAGCGCAGCCTCGCGATGTTCGTCCCAGACGATCAGTTTGGCGATCATCGGGTCATAGAAAGGGGTAATTTCGTCGCCCTCCTCGACCCCCGTATCGACCCGGACATGGATACTTTCGACCGGTGGCCGCAGGCGGATCAATTGGCCGGTCGAGGGCAGGAAACCCTTATCGGCATCTTCAGCGTAAATCCGCGCTTCCAGCGCATGGCCGCGAATCTGCAACTGGCTTTGCGCCAACGGCAGCGGCTGCCCGCTGGCGACGCGCAATTGCCATTCGACCAGGTCTTGCCCACTGATCATTTCGGTGACCGGATGCTCGACCTGCAAACGCGTGTTCATTTCCATGAAATAGAACGAGCCGTCCTGATTGGCGATGAACTCGACGGTGCCGGCCCCGACATAGCCGACGGCCTGAGCCGCAGCAACGGCCGCTTCGCCCATTTCGCGCCGCCGTTCCGGCGTCATGCCGGGGGCGGGCGCTTCCTCCAGCACTTTCTGGTGGCGGCGCTGCACTGAGCAATCGCGCTCGAACAGATAGACGCAGTGGCCGAAAGTGTCGGCAAATACCTGAATTTCAATGTGACGCGGCTTGGTGATGTATTTCTCGATCAACACGTGATCGTCGCCGAAACTGGAGATCGCTTCGCGTTTGCAGGAAGCCAGCGCGTCGGGGAAGTCGGCTGATTTCTCGACCAGACGCATGCCTTTGCCACCGCCGCCAGCAGCGGCCTTGATCAGAACCGGATAGCTGATCTGGTCGGCCTCGCGGTGCAACAAATCGGGATTCTGATCGTCGCCGTGATAACCCGGCGTCAGTGGCACCTTGGCCTTGCCCATCAGTTTTTTGGCCTCGGATTTTGAGCCCATGGCGCGAATGGCCGAGGCCGGCGGGCCAATGAAGGCGATGCCGCTGGCCGCCAGCGCATCGGCAAAATCGGCATTTTCGGAGAGAAAACCATAGCCCGGATGCACGGCCTGAGCGCCGGTACGCAAGCAGGCGTCGACGATCTTGTCGGCAACCAGATACGACTCGCGGGCTGCTGCCGGGCCGAGCAGCACGGCTTCGTCGGCGAGGCGAACGTGGCGGGCATTGGCATCCGCTTCGGAATAAACGGCAACGGTGCGAATGCCCATGCGGCGGGCAGTCTTGATGATGCGGCAGGCTATTTCTCCGCGGTTGGCGATCAGTATCTTGTTAAACATGCCGGGTCTCCCGCGAAGAAATAGCCTGCGCGTGCTGCGCCCGCAGGCTGTTTGACTGCGTCGCTGCATCCCTGCGGGATTGGTCTCCGCGGTTGGCGATCAGTATCTTGTTAAACATGCCGGGTCTCCCGCGAAGAAACAGCCTGCGCGTGCTGCGCCCGCAGGCTGTTTGACTGCGTCGCTGCATCCCTGCGGGATGGGTCTCCGCGGTTGGCGATCAGGATCTTGTTAAACATGGCTATTCTCCAATCCAGTTCGGTGGGCGTTTGTCGAGAAAGGCTGCAATGCCTTCGCGGGCTTCCGGTGTCGCCCGTAAATAGGCGATGCGATGGGCGGTGTCTTCAATCAGCGTTTCGTTGATGCTTTGGCCGTTGACCGCGCGAATCAGATCCTTGGCGGCGGCTTGCGATAACGGACCACCGAGCAGCAGCGCTTCGACGATTTCCTGCACCTTGGCGTCCAGTTGTGGCGCTTCCACTGTTTC
>JAUYQT010000146.1 GCA_030697085.1 Azonexus sp.
AGCAGAGCGAGCAAGGGGAGGAAAAGTGGCTTGAAGGTCACGGTCGACGCTCGAAAATGGGCAAAAATTAGTTGAATGGATGCGTCTATCCGACTGGCAACCGTCTCAAGCGTTCCCGAATGCAGGCAAAATGTCGGCCAATCCGCTTTCGGTTAGCCTTCCTCGCCATGCGTCACGCCCTGCTTTTCTCCGTTTTCGTCATCGCCTCCTGCGGCCTGGCTTATGAGCTGATCGCCGGCGCGCTGGCGTCCTATCTGCTCGGCGATTCGGTGATGCAATTCTCGACGGTGATCGGCACCTATCTGTTCGCGATGGGTGTCGGATCATGGCTGTCCAAATACATTACCCGTGACCTGATCGGGCGCTTCATTCAGATCGAGCTGATGGTCGGGCTGCTCGGCGGCTTTTCGGCGATTGCCCTGTTTCTGGTTTTCACCTGGCTGGAAGGGCCGTTCAAGCTGGTGCTCTATCTGGTGGTGGTCGGCGTCGGCGTGCTGGTTGGTCTGGAAATTCCATTGGTCATGCGTATTCTGAAGCGGGAGCTGGCCTTCAAGGATCTGGTGTCGCAAGTGCTTACTTTCGACTATCTCGGTGCGCTGGTGGTCTCCATCCTCTTCCCGCTGGTTTTGGCGCCACAGCTCGGCATGGTCCGTACGGGCCTGCTTTTTGGCTTGCTCAACGTCGCTGTGGCCTTGTGGGCGCTGTACCTGTTTCGCGATCAACTACCCGCCCGGCGCTGGCTGGCGACGCAGAGCTGGGCTGTGTTCGCCGCGCTGCTTGCCGGCTTTGCCGGGGCCGGGCAATTGACCACGCTGGCCGAAGCCCACCTCTATGCCGACGAAATCGTCCATGCCGAAACGACGCCCTATCAGCGCATTGTCGTCACTCGCTGGCGCGACGACCTGCGGCTCTTTCTCAATAACAACCTGCAGTTTTCCTCGCACGACGAATACCGCTATCACGAGGCGTTGGTTCATCCCGCCCTGGCCAGTCTGCCTGGCGCCCGCCGCGTGCTGGTGCTCGGCGGCGGCGATGGTCTGGCGGTGCGGGAGGTTCTCAAATACCCGAATGTTGAAGCGGTGACGCTGGTCGACCTCGACCCGGCGATGACCGAACTCTTCGCCACGGCGCCGCAGCTGGTCGCCTTGAATGCCGGAGCGCTCAAGTCAGAGCGCGTCAAGGTAGTCAATGCCGACGCACTGCAATGGCTGGAAGAAAGCCGCGAGTATTTCGATTTCATCGTCATCGACTTTCCCGATCCGGCCAACTTTGCACTGGGCAAACTCTACACCTCGGCGTTTTACCGCTTGCTGGAAAAGCGCCTGTCAGCGCGCGGTTTGATCGTTGTTCAGTCCACCTCGCCGCTCTACGCCCGCCAATCATTCTGGTGTGTGGTCACGACGCTCGAGTCGGTTGGCTTCAAAACCGCGCCTTATCACGCGCTGGTGCCGTCCTTCGGTGAATGGGGTTTCATCATCGCTGGCCGGCAGGATTTTTCAATGGCGGCGAGCATGGACGCCATGGCGGGCGCCGGCAGCGCAGAAACTTCGCCGGGTCGTGCGACCATAGGGGCAACCGCTGGCCCTGGGGCCACAGAAACAACTGCTGGTCGTACGGTCAACGCGAAAAATATGCGGTTTTTGACGCCAGAGACGATTCCTGATCTGTTCCGTTTTCCGGCCGATATGGCGCGCCTGCCGGCGGAGGTGAATCAGCTGAACAATCAGGTGCTGGTGCGTTACTTTGAGGCCGAGTGGCGCAAGGTCATTCGCTGAGCGTTTGCCGTGCCTGCAGGTAAGTAACGATTTCGTCGAAGGGGAGCGGCTTGCTGTAAAGGTAGCCTTGCAGCACGTCGCAACCCAGGCGGCAGAGAAATTCACGCTGTGCCTCGGTTTCCACCCCTTCGGCAACCAGCGTCAGGCCAAGATTGTGGCCGAGGGCGATGGTCGCGGCGCAGATCGCGGCATCGTTGGCATCCGTCTCAATATCGGTGACGAAGGAGCGGTCAATTTTCAGGTGCTGGATCGGCAGATGCTTCAGATAGGCCAGCGATGAATAGCCGGTGCCGAAGTCATCTATCGCCAGCAAAACGCCCATGTTGGCCAACTGGTCAAGAACGCCCAGGGTGATTTCGGTATTCTGCATGGCGGTGCTTTCGGTGACTTCCAGCTCAATGTCACTCGGTTGCAACTCATTGCAGGCCAGCGCGCCACGCACCAGCAAGAGCAGATTTTCGTGGCGTAGTTGATGCGCTGAAATATTGATGGCGATGCGGATTTTGTCGAAACCACGCAACTTCAACTCGCGAATTTGCCGGCAGGCCTCCCAGATCACCCAGTCGCCCAGCGGTTGTATCAGGCCGGTTTCTTCGGCGATGCCAATGAAACGTAGCGGTGATACTGAGCCAAGAATCGGGCTGTTCCAGCGCAGCAGCGCTTCAAGCGCAATAACCTGGCCAGATAGGGCATTGATCTGAGGCTGAAAATGCAGCGAAAACTCACACGATTCCGGAGAAATGGCCGCGACCGCAAGGCGTAGGGCGCCCTCCAGGCGCAGGCGTTCGCCGGCCGCGGCATTCATTCGGCTGGCGTAAAACTGGTGATTGTTCCGGCCGACACTCTTGGCGTGGTACATCGCTGAATCGGCATTGCGTAACAGCGTTGCGGCATCCTGCCCATCGGTCGGGAACAGGCTGATGCCGATGCTCGGTGTGGCATAAAGCGCGTGCCCGTCCACCTGATAGCTGTCGGCCAGCGTCTGCTGAACTTTGTTGGCAACGCGGGCGGCGATTATTGGCCCGTCGATTTCAGGCAGAACAACAACGAATTCGTCACCGCCCAGGCGGGCAACCAGATCGCTGCTGCGGATGCATTCGCGCAGGCGATGGGCAACCCTTTGTAATACTTCGTCACCAATATGATGGCCGAGGGTGTCGTTGATATTTTTAAAGTTGTCGAGGTCAATCACCATCAGCGCCAGCTGGCGTCCTTCCCGGGCGCAAATGCGCAGGCTCTGCGTGAGCTGGGTTTCAAATGACAGGCGGTTGGGTAATTGGGTGAGCGGGTCGTGATAAGCCAGATGGGCGAGGCGATCGGCGGCATCTTTGCTGGCGCTGATGTCATTAAAGCTGGCGACATAATTTTGCACGACCCCGGCCTCATCACGAATCACCGAGATGGACAACCATTTCGGGTAAGTGCTGCCGTCTTTGCGCTTATCCCAGATTTCACCCTGCCAGAAATCGTCTTGCAGCAACGACTGCCACATCAATTTATAAAACTCGGGTTCAGCATGGCCGGAGGAGAGGATTTTCGGATCCTCACCCAGTATCTCGGCTGCACTGTAGCCAGTAAGTTCAGAAAATGTGGCATTAACCGCGACGACACGATTTCTCGCATCAGTAATCAAAATGGACTCACCGCTTTGCTCAAAGGCGCGTTGCAAAACTGAAAGTGACAGTGCTCCGCTGCCACTTTCGCGTTTGACTGGGGCCGAGCGTTCACCGGCTTGCCACATTTTGACTAGTCTCCCTATTCGTATAGAGGGATAGTTTAGACGTTAAACAAGAAATTTAGTACATCGCCATCTTTTACGACGTACTCCTTGCCTTCGGCACGCATTTTGCCGGCTTCTTTGGCGCCCGACTCGCCTTTGTAGGCAATGAAGTCGTCAAAAGCGATGGTCTGGGCACGGATGAAGCCGCGTTCAAAGTCAGTGTGGATAACACCAGCCGCCTGCGGGGCGGTGTCGCCGACGTGGATGGTCCAGGCGCGAACCTCTTTGACGCCGGCCGTGAAGTAGGTGGCCAGGCCAAGTAGCTGGTAACCGGTGCGGATCAGGCGGTTCAGGCCAGGTTCGTCGAGGCCGAGGTCGGCCAGGAACATCTGCTTCTCATCATCGTCCAGATCGGCGATTTCCGATTCGATTGAGGCACAAACGGCAACGACTTCAGCTTTTTCAGCGGCTGCATGGGTGCGGACGCTATCCAGAAGCGGATTGTTCTCGAAGCCATCTTCGGCGACGTTGGCGACATAGAGCACCGGCTTGGCGGTAATCAGGCACAGCGGCTTGAGGCTGAGCCACTCTTCTTTGGAAAGATCGAGGGCACGCACCGCCTTGGCCTGGTCAAGCTGGGCAAAACATTTGTCGAGCACGGCCACCAGTGCCTTCGCATCCTTGTCGCCGGCGGTGGCCGGTTTGCGATAGCGGGCCAGGGCTTTTTCCACGGTCGACATGTCAGCGAGGGCTAATTCCGTATCGATCACTTCAATGTCGCGTAACGGGTCAACGCCGCCGGAAACGTGGATCACGTTGTCGTCGGCAAAGCAGCGCACCACATGTACGACGGCATCGGTTTCGCGAATGTTGGCGAGAAATTTGTTACCTAGACCTTCACCTTTCGAGGCGCCAGCCACCAGGCCGGCGATATCGACGAATTCGACAATGGCCGGTTGCATACGCTGGGGTTTGACGATGGCGGCCAGTTGCCCCATCCGCGGATCCGGCACTTCAACGATGCCAACGTTCGGTTCGATGGTGCAGAAGGGGTAATTTTCCGCTGCGATGCCCGACTTGGTCAGCGCATTGAACAGAGTGGATTTGCCGACGTTGGGCAGGCCGACGATGCCGCATTTCAAAGACATGGATTTTCCTAAGGTTTTGCCAATTAAATGGCTTTGCCGTGCAACTGTTGTTGAGCGCCGGCAAAGTCACCGGCAGCAAGTTTCGGCCAGGCCAGCAGGCTGCGGGCGAGGGCGTGTTCAATATCCGGCATTTCTTCCTTGCGTGGCGGATGCAGTACAAAATCAACAACCGCTTGCGCCAGATTCAAAGTGCGCGGGTGGCCAATGCCCAGACGCAGGCGCCAGAAATCGGGGCTGCCGAGCTTGGCCTGAATATCCTTCAAGCCATTATGGCCGCCATTGCCGCCACCTTGCTTGAGGCGAATGCCGCCGGGTGGCAGGTCGAGTTCATCGTGGATAACGAGAATTTCGGCCGGAGAAATTTTGTAAAAATTAGCCAGCGCCGCGACCGATTGGCCGGAGCGGTTCATAAATGTGGTCGGCTGCAGTAACCAGAGCTCATCGCTGCGGGCTGCCCGGCCGAAAAACTTGGCTTGCGGCGCGAGTGCGATCTTGAGCTTGTCTGCCAACTGGTCGACAAACCAGAAGCCGACATTGTGTCGGGTAGCGGCGTATTCCTGGCCCGGGTTACCGAGGCCGACGATCAGGCGAAGTGGATGCATGGCGGGAAAAATGAAATGGCCGCCGGCGGCAAAATGCCTGCGGCGGCCAATGCAGCAAAGGGCCGAAGATTAGTCGGCGGCAGCTTCGCCTTCAGCGGCAGCAGCGCCGCCCTTGCCGGCAACGATGCTGACCAGAATCGGGTCATCAGAACCGTGCTGAACCAGTTTGACACCAGCCGGCAGCGCGAGCTGGGAGGCGTGGATGTTGTCACCAATGTTCATGCTGCCGAGGTCAACCGCAATGAACTCAGGCAGATCCTTGGCCAGACATTGCACTTCAACTTCGGTCTGGACGTGATTGACCAGGCCATTGTTCAGTTTGACGCCTACGCCTTCGGTTTCATTGGTGTAGTGCAGCGGCACCATCATGTGCAGTTCGTGGGTCGCATCAACGCGCTGGAAGTCGACGTGCAGAACGAGCGGCTTGTAGGCGTGAACTTGCGTATCGCGCAACAGAACCTGTTCGGTTTTGCCATTCAGAACCAGATTGATAATGGTTGAATGGAAGGCTTCTTTTTTCAGCTTGAGCAGAATGTCGTTGTGTTCGACTTCGATCGATTGCGGCACACCTTCGCCACCGTAAACAATACCGGGGACTTTGGACGCGCGGCGCAGGCGGCGGCTCGCACTCGTGCCCTGCAGCGTGCGCGTTTGCGCGATTAGTTCAAATTGCATGGTGTTACTCCAGGTTTTTCCTGCTCCGCGACCAGAGCAGGAAGTTAAAAAGCAGTGGTTAGTTATTAGTCATTAGTCATTAGCCAATGTTTGCTGGCGACTAACGACTTAGTTCTTGTGGCTAGTCGATAAACAGCGACGACACCGAGTCGTCGTTGCTGATGCGGCGAATGGTTTCGGCCATTATTTCAGCAACGGAAAGTTGCCGGATACGGGTCGAATGAGCCGCGTCATCACGCAGCGGAATGGTGTCGGTGACGACCAGCGCGTCGAGATCGGAGTCGTTAACCCGTTCGATCGCCGGGCCGGAAAGGACCGGATGCGTACAGTAGGCGACGACCTGCTTGGCGCCACGCTGTTTGAGCGCAGTGGCCGCCTTGCACAGCGTGCCGGCGGTGTCGACCATATCATCCATGATGATGCAGGTACGGCCGTCGACTTCACCGATGATATTCATCACTTCGGAAACGTTGGCTTTCGGACGGCGCTTGTCGATGATCGCCAGGTCGCATTCGAGGCGCTTGGCCAACGAACGAGCGCGGACAACGCCGCCGTGGTCGGGCGAAACGACCATCGGGTTCTGGTAATTCTGCTTCTGGATGTCTGCGAGCAGAATGGGCAGGGCGTAGATGTTATCGACCGGAATGTCGAAGAAGCCTTGAATTTGTTCGGCGTGTAAATCCATGGTCAAAACGCGGTCGACCCCGGATGCAACCAGCATGTTGGCGACCAGCTTGGCGGCGATCGGGACGCGCGATGAGCGCGAGCGACGGTCCTGGCGGGCGTAGCCGAAATAGGGGATGGCAGCGGTAATCCGGCCGGCTGAGGCGCGCTTGAGCGAATCAACGATAACCAGAAGTTCCATCAGGTTGTCATTGCAGGGGGCGCAGGTGGATTGCAGCACGAAGATGTCACGACCACGCACATGTTCTTGCAGTTCGACGCTGACTTCACCATCGGAGAAGCGGCCGACATTGGCTCGACCCAGATCAACATTTAGTTGGGTAGCGACCCCGGCAGCCAGTTTTGGGTTGGCATTGCCAGTGAAGACCATCAAGCTGTTATAGGCCATTCTCACGTTCCTCAGGGCGATCTTGTGTTGCTTGCGCATTTTTGCCCGCCACAATGAAAATCGGGCAGGCTTTTAACCTGCCCGAAGGAAGCTGGCTGGGGAAGAAGGATTCGAACCTTCGAATGCCGGAATCAAAATCCGGTGCCTTGACCAACTTGGCGACTCCCCAGCGGGTCGTCAGAACAGCTTTGCGTTCAAACGAGGCGCGAATTATATAGGGGGTTCAATGGGAAATCCAGTTTTTTTGTGACAAAAATCAGTGCGAATTGAGCCGGTTGAATCGGGAAATCCGGATAAAACACCAGGAAGCTTTGAACGGAGGTTTTTAGTCAAGGCAAGCCAGTGGATGTTCCGGCAGAGCGTCAGCAACCCAGCCCGTCATCTGGGCCGGGAGCTTTGCTTGCGTGCTTTCTGCCGCGTCGCGGTTTGCAAAGGCGGCAAAAACGCAGTCGCCGGAGCCGGTCATCATGGCTTGCGGTGCGAATCGACGGAGCCAGGCAAGGTG
>JAUYQT010000192.1 GCA_030697085.1 Azonexus sp.
TTTCCAGGACCTCGGAAACCGCATCAACCATCACACCAATACCCTGTTTGATATCGCCCTCGTTCATTTCAACGATCACAATACAGGCCCGGCGTGCCACTTCGGTGGTCTTGCCGCCGAAGCGGCAGGACAGGTCAATCACCGGCACGACCGCGCCACGCAGGTTGATCACACCACGAATGAAGCCTGGCATCATCGGAATTTCCGTCACCGTGCCATATTCGATAATTTCTTTGACGTTGAGGATGGCAACCGCAAACATCTCGCCCCCCAACGTGAAGGTCAAATATTGCTGCGGGGTATTGTCGACCGCAACGACGGCGGTCGACGCCCGGGCTTTACCCGGGCTTTGGACAATTTGTCCCATAGTCGCAGCCTCCCGCTCAGAACTTCTCGAAATCGGATTCGTCCAGCGCTGCCATCGCTGTCCGGCTACCGGCTGAGCGCGTATTGCGTGGGGCGGCACTACGGGCGACGGGGGCCTTGACGCTTGGACGACGGGCGGAATTGCCTTCTTCAACGGCGAAGAATTCCATCAACTGCTGGAGTTGTCCCGCCTGACCGCCCAACTCTTCGGCGGTGGCGGCCAGTTCTTCGGAGGCCGAGGCATTTTGCTGCGTCGCCTTGTTGAGCTGGCCCATCGCGGTGTTGATCTGGGCGACACCGGTCGATTGCTCTTGCGAGGCCGAGGCGATTTCCTGCACCAGATCCGAGGTTTTCTGAATACTCGGCACCATTTCGGTGAGCAAACTGCCGGCGCGTTCGGCCATCTTGACACTGGATCCGGCCAGCGTCCCGATTTCCTGCGCCGCGACCTGGCTGCGTTCGGCCAGTTTGCGAACTTCGGCGGCGACCACGGCAAAGCCTGTGCCATGCTCGCCGGCACGCGCTGCTTCAATCGCGGCATTCAAAGCGAGCAGATTGGTCTGGTAAGCGATGTCGTCAATGATGCCAATCTTGTCGGCAATTGATTTCATGGCTTCGACGGTCTTGCCGACGGCATCGCCCCCTTCGCCGGCTTCCTTGGCGGCCTTCGAGGCCATGCCATCGGTGACTTTGGCATTCTCGGTATTCTGCGACACCGAGGCGGTCATTTGCTCCAGGCTGGCGGTGGTTTCTTCAACGGAGGCGGCTTGTTCGGATGAAGATTGCGACAACGACTGCGCGGTGGCTGAGACCTGGCCGGAGGCGTTCGACAGCGCATCGGCGGCGGTAATGATCTGCGCGATGGTTTCGGACAGTTTGGCAATGGTGTTGTTGATTGCTTCCTTCAAGGTGGCGAAATCACCCTGGTATTGCTTGCTGATGGTTTGGGTCATATCGCCCTGCTCCATCGCCCCCATGACGCGCTGGACATCCTGAATCGGTGCCACTACGGCATCCAGTGTGTCATTGACGCCTTGCACGATCTTGCGGAAATCGCCTTGATGCTGCGTCGCATCGGCGCGGGTTTCCAGCTTGCCGGCCACGGCGGCGGC
>JAUYQT010000254.1 GCA_030697085.1 Azonexus sp.
AGCGATATCGAGCGCATCGAGGTGGTGCGTGGCAGCAACAATGTCTCTTACGGCAGCAATGCTTTTCTCGGCGTCATCAACATTATTACGGTCGACCCCGCTTTGAGCCGTGGTTTTTCCGTGTCGACCCACCACGGCAACCAGGGAGTTCGCGACTACACACTGCGCGCTGGCGGCACCCTGGGTGAAGTCGGCAACTTCCGCTTTACCTACGAGCAGAAGGATGACAGCGGTCTGACCAATCGCTATGACTGGCGCGACTACAACCGCTCCCGCCTTTTTAGTCTTCGTGCCGATTTTCAGCCGACGACGCTGGATACCGTAGAAATCAGCCTGGGGCGGATCGAAGCGAGCAATCTTTTCGGACGCTTGCAGAAAAATGGCACCACCGTACTTCCCTTCAGCAAAATCGATGACCCGCTACGCGACTATAACCAGTCAAGCACCTACCTGCAGGCGCAATGGCGTCGGGTACTGGGTGACGATGCTGAACTCACCCTGCGCTACGCTTTCACCGAAGACTGGGCGAGTGACATCCATGTCGAAACGAATAACAGCGCTTTCACAAACGCCGGCACGGCAATGCCCACCTTGCTCTGGGTCGACAACTATGGCGCGCAAAGCCGGACGCACGAAATTGAGGCATTGCACCAGTTCTCGCCGGCTCACCACACGCGCATCGCCTGGGGCGGCAGCGCGCGCTACAGCAGCCAGAGCAGCCCGGACTTTCTCTATGGTCGGGACTCGATAGAACGTTCCGTCGGGCGCCTGTTCGGCAATCTTGAATGGCAGCCCACGCCGTGGTTTACCGGCAACGTCGGTTTGTCAATCGAAGATGATTCGCTGGCCGGCACCCATGCCTCGCCGCGCATCAGCAGCAATTTTCACCTGAACAGCGAGAACACGATTCGCTTTGCTTACGGCAAAGCCTATCGCACCGGGAACAGCATTGATTATCTGGGTGACCGGCGCAATCTGCCGCTAGCGACCGTTTCCGGCACCCCGATTACGAGCGGCAGCATCTATCGTCGACGCTTCCTCGGCGACCCCAACATGCCCTCGGAAAAGCTTGAAACCTACGAAATCGGCTATCTCAGTGAGTGGAAAAAGCTGCGCATGTCATTTGATTTGCGCGGCTTTATCGAGAAAGTACCCAACCGGCTGCTCGGCCCGATCAACCGCGTACTGCCCGACGGTTATTGCAACGCGCTGGATCTGGTGACGGCACCCACTTGCACCGGCATTCCGGCGGGTTACACGACACCGATCCAGAGTGTCAAAACGCAGGGTGTCGAATATCAGTGGCACTGGCAGCCTTTCGAGCAAACACGCTTACTGCTGAGCCAGGCCTTTATCAAGATATCCTCCGAGTTTCTTCCCGGCATCGCCTACAACCAGCGCATTGAATCTCTGACCAATCAGTCGGCGCCAACGCACACAA
>JAUYQT010000402.1 GCA_030697085.1 Azonexus sp.
GGCATTCCCCTTATTTTGCATATGCTCGAAAAGCAGCACCGTGATGGCGATGTTACGCACCGCCTCAAATCCAAGGACGATGACAGCCCGCGAAACAGTGCTGATGCTGCCGCCACCGGCCGGCCGAAAATAGGCTGAATTGACCAGACGAAGAATTTTGTTGGTCAGTGCAAAATCCTTGAGAATCGCACTGGAAAGCTTATTGATACTTTCCGTTTCGCTATTGGCAATCTTGTTAATTGCGCTGACCGATTCGGACAGTGCCGGAAAATCACTCTTGTGGCGCATGCGGCGCAGCAGAAAATCGAGTGTTGACTGCTTGCCATCGCTGCTATTTTGCGCCTCATCTTCTGGATCAAGATAGTTGTCAAGCGCCTCGGCAAACTGTGCTGCCGACTGGTAACGCACGGAGGGATCGCGGGCCAGCGCCTTGTACAAAACGCCACTTAAACGCTCGTCGACCGCAGCACTGACGGGCAGTTTGATATCTTCATTGGCAATACGATGCATCACCTGAAAGAGATTGCCGCCCTCGACGGCCCGCCGACCAGCCAGCATTTCAAATAGCATCAGACCGGCTGAAAAAACATCGGAACGCTCACTCACTTCCCGTCGATCAATATACTCGGGCGCCATGTAGGCCGGCGTGCCGGTGTATTCCTCTTTGCTCTCGCCCGGTTGATCAACCCGTGCCGCGATACCGAAATCCATCACGCGCGGCACGTTGTTTTCGTCGATCAGCACATTCGAGGGTTTCAGATCGCGGTGGATCACCCCCAATCCATGGGCATGCGCGACGGCATCGAGAATCGGCCGCATGATACTCGCCGCCTTGACTGGCGATAGCGCACCGCTCTGCCGCAAAAATTCAGCCAGATTTTTGCCCGCGACATATTCAAATACTAGATAGAGGTCTCCGCCCTCCTCACCCGCTTCAAAAATCGGCACGATATTGGCGTGCCGCAACTTGCTGACAGTGCGCGCTTCGTCCAGCAGAACCTTGTTCTGCGCAGGATCGGGCTGGGTGAAATGAACCGTCTTGATTGCAATTTCACGTTGTAACTGGGGGTCAAAACCCAGGTACACCGTACTTTGGGCACCGCGCCCCAATTCCCCACGCACTTCAAAACGGCCAATTTTTTTGCTCATTATTTTTCTTTTAATTCTTCTGTTTCTTCTATCCAGACCAGACCGGGAATGCCGTCTACGCCGCCATAAACAATCGCTTTCTGACCATAATCTTCGGCCAGCGCACAGGCATCCTCAAGTGCAATATCAACCACAAAACAAGTTTCCTCAAGCGGCCCATTCACATCATCCGGAATGTTTTCACCCGCATAAGGCTCGTAATTTCCCTCAAGCAAATCACATTCGAGCTGAGATTGACGCTCGGCATTCCTGGCCGCATCAAG
>JAUYQT010000433.1 GCA_030697085.1 Azonexus sp.
CAACCGGTGAGCCAGCACACCATTCGGCGGCGGCTTGATACCGGCCATATCGGCCAGTGCAGCAGCAGCGGCAGCCGACTGGGCGACCGAACAGATACCGCAAATACGCGGCACAATGGCCAGTGCGTCTTCCGGCACGCGACCGACCAGCATTTGCTCAAAACCACGAAACAAGGGCGAATTGACCTGCGCTGAAATCACCTGCCCGGCCTCGACCTCCAGGCTGACTTCGAGATCACCCTCGACACGGTTGAACGGCCCCAGAACAATTCGTGTCATTTACCGGCTTTCTTCAGGGCCGGACGAACCAAAGTATGATCGGCCTCGGCATTTTCCCGCACCCGCTTCGGCGTGGCCGATTTGGACAAAGCGGCCAGCGCGACAAACCAGGCTTTCGGCATATCCGCCGGCAAACCAATCGGGATACCAGCCAATTTGGGCGTTGTCTGAAAAGCATGGCCGGGCGCTTCAAATCCCGGCTCAGTGCAGGCAATACAGGCATAACCCCCGCGCAGGCAGGAACCAACACCATTCCACGCCCGCTGACTGCAGTCGGCATGCGCCTGGGTTCCCTTGCAGCCAAGGTTTTCCATCAGACAGCCCAGATCGGAATGTTTCTTGGCGCTGGCCTTGAATTCGTAATACTCATTGCGCGGACAGCCGTGGTGCACCAACTGGTCGGCATAGAGCAAGGGGCGGCCGTAGGCATCCAGATCACTTGCTTCCAGCCCTTCATGGGCGAGCTTTTCCAGGGTATCGACCAGCCAGCCGGGGTGAATCGGACAACCGGCAATATTGACCACCGGCAAGCCGCTCCCGGTACGAAAATCAGCCCCCAGCAGCCCCCCCGGCGTATCGGTGTCGTACTGCAAACCACAGGCTTCAAGCGGATTGCCCGGGGTGTTGGCTGAAAGGCCACCGAAAGAAGTGCATGAGCCGACGGCAAAAACCCACTTTGCCTGCCGGGAAAGCCTTTCAAGCCACTTTGTCATCGGCTCGCCGCTACCCGCCATCAAGTGAAACTTGCCGGTGCCGTTTGGCCCTTTCAGCGCCGCACCTTCAACACAGAGCACATCGAAGGCCAGACGCCCCTCGGCACAGTCCTCAAGAATGGTCAGGGCATCCGCCCCACTGGCTAGAGAAAGCGCCGGATGCCAGACGAACTCGATGCCGGCATCACGCAACTCATCGAACAGCGGACGCGGCTCCGAACACAACATCGATTGCGTGCAACCGCCACAGCCCCCGCTCTGCAGCCAGAGGACGCGCATCAATTTTCTTCCAACCCGTAACGCTGCAATTTGCCACGCAAGCCAACGCGGGAAAGCCCCAACTCACGCGCCGCGCGCGATTTGTTCCAGCGATGACGAATCATTGACTCCTTGACGACCTGAAGCTCAAGCTGATCCATCCGCTCCTTCAAACTGCCGGAAATATTGCTGAACCAGTCGAGATCGGCGCTATCGGTTTCACCAACCGGCGTCCGCAAAACCCGGGGGGAAAGCAGATCGGCCCCCAGCACCTTGCTGTCAGCCAAGGCAAGCATGCGCAGGATTTCATTTTGCAGTTCGCGCACATTGCCGGGCCAGCGGTAGGCGGCAATACAGGCCAGCGCCTCGTTGGTAAAGCCCTCGGCCGGTTTGCCCAAGACCCGACTGGCAGTTTCGAGCAAACGCCGGGCGAGCAACGGCAGATCCATCGTCCGTTCGCGTAGCGGCGGGACATGCAGCGGAATGGTCGCCAGCCGGTAATACAAATCCTCACGGAAACGCCCGGAACGGACATCCGCCTCAAGATCGCGATTGGTCGCCGCGATCACCCGGACATCGACCACCACCGTCCGATTACTCCCCAAGGGACGGAACTCGCCTTCCTGCAGGACGCGCAACAGCTTGGCCTGAAACGCCGGGCTGGTTTCGCCGACTTCATCGAGAAACAGGGTGCCGCCATCGGCCTGCTGAAACAGGCCGACCCGATCTTCGACTGCCCCGGTAAAAGCGCCTCGCTTGTAGCCAAACAACTCAGATTCGAGCAGGGTGTCGGGCAAGGCAGCACAGTTTTCGGTAATGAAAGGCTTGTTGGCGCGTCGGCTTTCGTAGTGGATGGCCCGCGCCACCATCTCCTTGCCGGTGCCGGATTCACCGGTAACCATCACCGACAGGTCGTAAGGCGCAATCCGTTCAATCAACTCACAAATCCGGTTCAGCGGGCTACCCGAACCGCGAATCAGCCCGCTCAGGCCGAGCGTGTGGCGCGCTTTCTCGAACTTGCTCTCGACCTTTTTCTTCAACACCGGCTCGGCGGTGCGCAGGTCGAGCGACAAACGCTGGTTTTCCAGTTGCAGACGCCAAACTTCGGAAGCGCGTTGCAGGGTCAGTAAAAGCTGTTCCGGCTGCCAGGGTTTGAGCAGGTATTGCCAGATCCCGGCCTCATTGACTCCGCTGATGATGTCCTCAGCATCGGTATGCCCGGAGAGGATAATGCGGACAACGTCCGGCCAACGGAGGCGAACTTCCTTTAAAAACTCAACCCCGGAGGTTCCCGGCATGCGCTGGTCACAGAGCACGACACGGATTGCTACGGTGGACTGCTCTTTTTCGAGGATTTCCATTCCCTCGGCGGCGCTCGATGCGCAAAAGACCTCAAAATCTTCTTCCAGCGTGCGGCGCAGG
>JAUYQT010000504.1 GCA_030697085.1 Azonexus sp.
GCGGCACGTAGGCATTCTTGCTGGCCGAATACGAGCCCTGCGCCGTATGCACCCCCGTCCGCCCGGTTTCCAGCGCCCAGGCCGGCAGCGGCGTCGCGCTCATGGACTTGTCGGCCGCGATGTCGGCGGCGATGGCCTGCGCGATGTCATTCCAGCCGGCGGCCTGCCAGGTTTCTAACGGCCCCTGCGCCCAGCCGAAGCCCCAGCGCATGGCGAAATCAAGATCGCGCGCATTGTCGGCGACGCTTTCGAGTTGCACGGCAGCGTAATGAAAAATATCGCGGAAGATGGCCCACAGGAACTGGGCTTGCGGGTGGCTGGAAGCACGCAACGCGGCGAATTTCTCGGCCGGGTTGCGGGTTTTCAGGATGGCAGCGACTTCCGCGGCGATTTCGCCGGCCGACTTGCGGTAGTCCTGCGCCGCCAGGTCGAGCACCTGGATTTCCTTGCCCTGCTTGCGGAAGATGCCGCAACGGGTCTTCTGGCCGAGGGCGCCCTTGGCGATCAGGGCCTGCAACCAGGCCGGATTGGTGAAGTAGGCATGCCACGGGTCGTTGGGCAGCGTGTCCTGCATGGTCTTGACAACGTGGGCCAGGGTATCGAGGCCGACGACGTCGGCCGTGCGATAGGTGGCGCTCTTCGGGCGACCGATCTTCGGGCCAGTCAGCGCGTCGACTTCGTCAAAACCGAGGCCGAAGGCCTGGGTGTGGTGCATGACGGCGAGAATCGAGAAGACGCCGATGCGGTTGGCGACGAAGTTCGGCGTATCGAGAGCGCGGATGACGCCCTTGCCGAGGCGCGAGGTCAGCCAGGTTTCCAGCGCATCCAGCGTGCTGCCATCGGTCGTCTGGGTGCCGATGATCTCGACCAGATGCATGTAGCGCGGCGGGTTGAAGAAGTGGATGCCGCAGAAGCGCGGCCGGATCGACTCCGGCAGCCCCTGGGCCAACGCATTCATCGACAGGCCGGAAGTGTTGGAGGCAACAATGGCGTTCGGCGCGATGTGCGGCGCAATCTTCGCGTACAGATCGTTCTTCCAGTCCATGCGCTCGG
>JAUYQT010000505.1 GCA_030697085.1 Azonexus sp.
AAACTTAAACTATTTCGCCTCGCCTAACTCTCTTTCAACCGCCGAAAAAACTGACTGCTGCAGGAGAGGGGCGCATTCTACGGGTTTTATTCCCGCAGTCAACTAAATTCTCACCCAGCAGCCAATTATAGACAAGGCCCAATGAAATATGAACTTATCGTATTTTTGATTGTCTGATTTTTATGGAAAAAGAGAACGCTAGAAAACAGACGCTGGAACAACTTCATGAGCGGCGCAAGCAAGTTGTTCGATTGCACAAGAAGTCCATCAAGATCATGCAAATTGTCTCGATGACGGGCTTGAGCTACCCGGCTGTACGCGCCACGATTGATCTGTTTGTGGCAGGCGGCTGGTCGGCGATTCGCCCGACAAGCCGGGGTCGATCTCGTGGTGATGGACGATGCCTGAGCGAAATTCAAGAGGATACGATTCGTCGCACGATCATTGATAAGCGCCCCGAACAACTCAAGATGGATTTCTTTCTTTGGAGCCGCGCAGCCGTAGGCCAGCTCATCGAACAGGAATAAGGCATCAAGCTACACATTCGCAGTGTGGGCAAATATTTGGCCCGCTGGGGCTTTACCCCGCAAAAGCCGATCAAGCGGGCCTATGAACAAAACCCAGAGGCTGTGCAGAGGTGGCTTGAAGGCGAATATCCCGGTATTGAGCAACGTGCCAGGCAAGAAGGGGCTGAAATCCATTGGGGAGACGAAACGGCGCTGGTCAATACCGATGTGCGCGGTAGAAGCTTTGCCCCCGCGGGCAAGACTCCTGTGGCGATGACCGTGGGTGGCACGCGAGAAAAACTCTCCATGATCGCCACCGTGACCAATCAGGGCAAGACACGCTGGATGATCATTGATGACGCGTTCGATGCCGAGAAGCTGATTGAATTCTTGGCGGCTCTGATCAAGGATGCCGAGAAAAAGGTGTTCCTGATTCTGGATAATCTGCGGGTGCATCACAGCAAGATCGTCAAGGCTTGGGTGGCCGAGCGGAAAGATATGATTGAGTTGTTTTACCTGCCCAGCTATAGCCCTCAGCTCAATCCAGAGGAGCGCCTCAACGCCGATCTCAAGCAGGAGATGGGAAAGCACGTCCCTGTTCGCACCAAAGCCAAACTACGCGCCGCAACCAGCGCCCATATGACGATGTTGGAGCAAAACCCTGAGCGCGTCATGAGTTACTTCCAAGACCGGCGCGTCAAGTATGCCGCTTAATACTTCATCGGGCCGGAGCAATAAGTTAAAAGGCCAGCACTAGACGGGATAGAACTCACCCGGAGCAGGTGTTCTCATTTTAAGAGCTGAAATCTGCAGCAGTCGCTACTGATCGAGGGAGGCCTCTGCTTGCGTAAGCAATTGCCCTGATCTAGATGTTATTCAATCTCTTTATAGACGACCGAGATGATATCGACCTCCCGAATTCCACTTGGACTATGAAATCGAGCAGTATCCCCTACCCGCAATTTCATTACCGCACGAGCCAGCGGTGATATCCAGCTAATCCGGCCATGTGCGGCATCAGTTTCATCAACGCCAACGATAGTGTAAGAGCTCTCGGCCCCATGCGCATCCACTACCGTTACGCATGCACCAAAGAAGACCTGGTCGTTATCGCCTTGGCGTAGTGGGTCAACGACAACCGAGATTTCCAACCGTTTGGTAAGAAAGCGAATACGACGATCAATCTCTCGCAGTCGGCGCTTCCCATATATATAGTCACCATTTTCAGAACGGTCGCCATTGGAGGCCGCCCAGGAAACGATTTCAACAATCTTCGGACGCTCGCTCTTGACGAGTTCTTCTAGCTCATCTTTAAGGCGTGCGTGGCCAGCAGGTGTAATGTAATTGTGCGCCCCCAAGGAAATACCCGGGGGCGCTTGAATCTCTTCATCCTCTTCGCTATCCGACTCACGGATAAAAGATTTATTCATCAATAACCGATACTGTAGTGCTCAACATCAACGCGAATCAACTCTCGACCAAGGATGGCAGAGGTGCATTTAGCAAATTGTTCAGCCCAGGCACATTGAGCGCGGAAGCGGTCTTCACCTGCATATTTCGCTACGCTTAAAATTCGATCTACTGCAAGTATTTTTCCAGTCGGTGTGGCTACATCACATTCAAGGTCTGTAAATTCACGGTCGAACCACTGACGAGCCTCATCGATTGGGATACCGCCCACAAGCTTGTATTCAAACTCTTTGTCCTTGCCAAAGGACACTATTACATGATGTTGCATTTCTATCTCCTCCCATGATTTATTCAAGTTATTCTAGCAAAACATCACTGACCATCTGGACCTGAAGATGCCCTTTCTTCTGCTGAACGCTTCTGAAATCGGTGACATCGATAACCAACTGAACAAATTGCTGGTGGAGCATCGCGATGCTTGATCGGGTCATTTCACATCTGATACGAAATCCAACGTCGGATGATTTGTTAATCCACCGCTTGCAGAAACGAAAATTGGCAGTAAAGGAGCAAAGCCTCCTATTGGAGGCTTTGCTGGTTCATGTAATTCCTGCATAAAATTACTTACCGATTCATTAGGTCAGCATACCGCGAATCATGTAATAGATCATCGCAGCCATCAAAGCTGATGCTGGAACGGTGATGATCCAGGCAGTCGCGATTTTCATCAATTGAGAACGCTTAACCAGTTCATGGCGATATACCTTGCGCAAACCCTTTCGCTCGAACTTGGAAAAACGCGCCGGATCAAGATGTAACTTGGCTTGCGTTTTCAACTCGACAAGCATCAGACCCTTTTCATCAACCGTCGCTTTCTTGAAACGCGCAAGGAAGTCGTTAATAGCATCAAGATCGCCCTCAGGATGATGCTGCCGAATCTCATCTTCCATCCGAGCATAGCTAGCCTTGATGTACTCCCGAAGAAAGCCCACACCAAAGACACCACCGACCGCAATGTGTGTCGAACTAACTGGCAAACCCATCTGGCTGGCGACAATGACCGTAATTGTGGCTGCCATAGCAATACAGTAGGCTCGCATTTTGTCAAGCTCAGTAATTTCCGAGCCCACCGTCCGAATCACTTTTGGGCCATAAAGCCATAACCCTAGCGCGATACCCAAAGCACCCACCATCATCACCCAGGCCGGGATGCTGGCGGCCTTACTAACCGCACCGCCTCCTTTGCCCAACACATCAGCAATGGCGGCTAATGGGCCGATCGCATTTGCAACATCATTGGCGCCATGAGCAAAGCTGAGGAGTGCCGCTGAAAAGATCAGCGGGGCGGTGAATAGCGTATTAACGCTATCCTTGGTATTACTGATCTGCGACACACGAGCCCTCAATACTGGGCGAAGAACGGCAAATACCAGAAAGCCTACGCCCAATCCCGCAAACGAAGCAGCCGCAAAGCTGATTTTCCAAACATTAGTGAGGCCCTTCAGCAAAAGATAGGCTGTAAATGTTGCTGCCATCAAGCCAACTAGAATTGGCACCATACGCACCGCGGCGGCGACCATATCTTCTTGGTAGGTGATGCTTCGTTTAATCAAATAGAGGAATCCGGCAGAAAAAATTCCGCCGAGCAATGGAGAAATAATCCAGCTTGCTACGATATTGCCCATGGTTCCCCAATTGACAATATCTAATCCTGCAGCAGCTACCCCCGCACCAAGGACTGCGCCGACAATTGAATGCGTTGTTGAGACCGGCGCCCCTACCGCCGTTGCGAAATTAAGCCAAATAGCCCCAGCCAGCAAGGCTGACATCATCTGTCATTGACCGGCATTATGGAGCCACCGATGATCGGCGTAATGGAGCCAGTTTGAAGAAGTAAAAACGGGCTAAATCGGGGCTTAAAGCGAGGTGGATTTTACCTGTTTTTGAGGGGTTGATTTCGGTGCTGTCGGTGC